>JAZSGG010000027.1:0-21094 GCA_045532595.1 Oscillospiraceae bacterium
GGCTCACCGTGCTCAACGATACTGTTGCATGGGATATTTCGGGTAATATGGACCCCTGCGAGTGTATCGACATAGACCCCTTTACAATTGCCGAAAGCCCCGTTGTGGCTGACCCGATAAAAATAGCTTAAATCATCAGAACGCTCACAATGCCCTGCAAGTCGTTTTTGCGTGTGGGTGGTATTAAGTTCACCAATGCCACAAAAACGCAATACAGCGCATTTTCAGCGATATTAGAACGTTATAAAACAAAGCGGCAAGTTACCCAAATCGGGGGGCTTGCCGCTATTCTTATTTGAAAGGGGGTGATAATATGGCAATAGTAGCAGAATACCGCTTATCCAACGGTTGTTTAGCCAGAGTGCATGACGATTATTATGCAAATCGCACACCCGAACAACAGGCTGCAGACCGCAAGTTTTTCGAGGACACCGCACAGAGGCTGTGGTCGCAGGCGATTGCGAAAAAGATCGAGCGTGAAATGGCAGCAAGAGAAGCTGCCGAGAAAAAGACAGATACATGACAACGGCATAATTAAGCGGCAAGCTATCTCCACAAACAGAGCGGCTTGCCGCTTCCTGTTCATTCCACACCTCCTCAGCTCAAAAAACCTATTTTGGGAATATTTTGTGTATGGAGGAGGGTGTCCGATGTCAGATAATCCAAATTTGGATGGTCGGAGGGGCAGGGGGGATATACTACTCTCGACTGTTCCTCGACTGTTCCCGCTGCCTTATGCGTGCAGCACATCAGCAAAAGTCAGCATTTCAGGTTTTTTCAGGTTCTTGCCGCTGCGTATGCGTGTGCAAAGGACAAGTTTTGACAAGTTTTCGGCTGCCTCGTGCGTGCAAATGCTAGGTTTTGCTAGGTTGCGCCGCTCTATAAAGCCATTCAAAAGCTAACAAAAGCTAACATACATACGCATATAACGCCATCATTTACCAACATTTTAGGCAATATGCTGAAAAAAGTTCGGGTTTCCCCTAGTGATCGCAACTGCTACCTTGTGCAATGTCACTAATCAGAGCCGCAGCTATAAGCCGCTGAACCTTATCATTTCTTATCATTTCTTAGGCAGTTCCAATGCTCCCGATAATGCTATAAAAGAGGGCGTTTTTGTGGTAAAAACAAGGGTTTTTGTATCAAAATACCCCTTAAAATGCTACGATTTGCTACGGTTTACGCTCATAAATTGATAGCTTTTGATAGCTTGCCGCTCCTTTTTAGGGACTCAGAAAATGAAGGATAAGTCTTTTTTAGGGTGTCGGAAATGTCGCCATACACAAACAAGCACCATTAAAAAACATCATTTTGATACAGAAAGCGGCAACGAGATTCTATGTTCTTGCATTATGTTTGCGAGAGCAGCATCTTCCACCTCAGAGCTGTGAGAGGATAGGAAAGCCGTATAGCTCTTGTGATATGCCTCTGTTCTGCGCAGACCGTCATAATAGCCGTAATCCTCGCCGTATATTCTGCGGAGCTGTATACCTATCTTACCGTTGCGGAGCTTTCGCAGTGCTTCACCCTCAAGGGAGCTTGCTCGTTGGGGGCATATACCAAGTTTTTCAGCGGATTGCCTTGCATTAAGTCCCTCAAAATATCTTAATCTGATTATATCTTGTTGTCTTTCTGTGAGCGTTTCCAGTGCCTCATACAATGGCTTGAAATAATCGCAAAGCTCAATTTGCTCAAACGTCTGCGCCGCTGTATCGTCCGCTACTGTATCAGCAACGGTCAGCTCGTCACCATCGCCGATAGGCTGCTCAAGGCTCATGGTTGCCGCTTGATTGAGCGCATCATTCTTGCCACTGTATAAGCGGCGTATCGTGTGTTTTAAGGCATAATTCAAGTATGTGGTGAACTTATATTCCTTATCAGGCTTGTACCACTTTATAGCGGCAAGCATGGCAGAATAGCACTCCTGCCTGATATCCTGTATATCAAAGCCGTAGCGGCGCAGTGCCTCTGAATACGCGCTGTAGTATCGTTCAGCCTTTGCGAACAGCACCCTTTGCACCTTTTCCCATAGTATCGGAATAAGTTCATCGTTGCCGCCCTGTTGGATGAATACGGCTAATTGCTCATTAGTCATTGACAGAATACAACGTTGGGGTCATGCTCCGAGCAGAGCAGCAGATCTCCCTTATAGTCGAAGCCATTATCTGAGAATATCTCCTCGATATCCGCATAAGTTGCACCGCCTTGATTTTTTATGTAGTCCAGAATAGCGAATGTTGTTATGTCTTCGTTCATTTTACACCTCTTTTTGTGTCTGACGGCAGAAAACTTGCCGTCGTTTTGGAATTTTGCCGTCGTTTTTGCCGTCAATTTTTTGGCTTGCCCATGCGCTTTTTTAAGATGACGGCGGAAACGGCAACTTTTTTGCTGCTTTCTTATATATTATTTTTCTACTCACCGCCATAAAAATATATAATATATATTCCGTATACTATCTCTCATGCGAACAATAGAAAAAACTTGCCGTCTTTGCCGTCACCTTTTGCAAATGGCTTAACATAGCCGAAAAGAGTGACGGCAACTTTTCAAAAAACTTGCCGTAAACTTGCCGTCGTTTTGGAATTTTGCCGTCACTGTTAGTATGTATAACTTTTTAGCCAGTATAATGCAGCAGGTCCTTTCGGCTCTGCCAGGTCAGTTCAAAGCTATAAAACCGCTTTCCTGTTCTGTCTTTGCGTTCAAGCTGTGACTTGTCCAATTTGAAATATCCGCACAGGCTCTTTTTAAAATCCTGATTGCTGTGCACGAACAGACCGTTATCCTTTGCCCAGTTCTTATAGGCAGTATACATCTGCCCCGTTGTAGTATCATAGCTGTTTTGGCGAGGCTCGGTGCATTCTGCGAGGAACTGCAAAACGTTGTCATTCTCCACCTTGTAGCTGTCGCCTGCATAGCGGCAAATATCAGGGATATCGAATTTATATCCGTTCCTGATGAAGCGTTGCAGATACCTCACCGCCTCGTACACTATACCACAGCGCTCTGCATACAGTTTTTCAATGATCTGAGGGTCTCGCAGCTCGGGCGGAATAACATTTTCGCATGGAACGATTATCATTCGCTCGTAGACGTGTTCGCCCTTATCTCCGCCGAATTTCGGCATTTCGTTTGCGCAGAACAGCAGCACACCTCTGAATTTGTCGGTGAACTTGTCCTTACCCTTGAACTCAAAGTCGATATCATCGCCGCCTGTCAGCTTCTTGAATACCGCTAGCTCCTTTGCGTTTATCGCGCTCATGTCGGGAGACCCTGCAAGCCTTTTGCGCCACAGCGAGGCAGTGCCGAAACGCTCCTCAAGCTGTCTGATATCCATTGATACGAAATTTACCGCTCCGACAAGCCGCTTTGCAAGCTCCAGATATTGAGATTTGCCCGTATTGCCTGCGCCTTTCAGGAACAGCGCCTGCTTCGGTTTGTAGCCCTCAATATTGGAGATGATAAGGCCGAGATACTCCCACAAGAGGAATTGCAGCATAGAATTACCGCCTGACAGCGTTTCAAGATATCCTTTGAATGTCGGGCAATCTGCTTGTCCCAACCATTCACAGGGTATCTGCACAGTACAGAGCAGCTCAGGTGTATGCGGCGAAAGCTGCAGCGTGCGGATATTCAGCAGACCATTCCTGAAGCATATCAGATCGGGATTGTTGTCCAGTTCCGAAGCCGAAACAGTCTTGTTATCGGTGAGCAGCAGCTTGAATACCTCGTCAAGATCTTTGGTGGCTACAAGCTCCTCGCTGAATGCTGCGATATGTGCCTTTATGTGGCCTTTGAACTCGTTATCACTGCACTGCTTATAGCAGCCGCCCTCATACCAGAAAGCGATCGGCTTTTCCCCATGCGTATCAAGGAAGAAATAGCGGTCATGCGCTCTCACGAAAGCGGCAAGCTTAGGACGATGCACGCTGTAAGTAATCTCTCCTGAACCGTTTATTTTGGGGATTATGTAGGGGTATTTTGCCGCTATCCTCTCAGAATGTCCCCTCCAATCACCGTTTATAGCGGCAAGCGTGCGAGGTATACCCTTGATGTAATGCTCGGTCACGCTTCGCACGATGGTTTCAATCTCCTTGCCAGAAAGCGGCGGAGAACAGCGTTCAGAGTTCGTCTGCTCCACAATGCGGAGAATATCGCTGTCCTCGTAGCCTCTTGCCTGTAAACTGGAAGTAAGGCGATGCAGGTTGGTGTTCCTGTTGCCCTCAGAGAAATCAAGACCTGCTATATACGTCTCAATGCTACTCGCATTAGCTATTACAGGCTTTGGCTCTTGTTTCTGCTCCGATTTTGCGGCTTTAGGCTTTTTGTATTTCAGGAAAGCAAGCACAGCCTCGTTTGCCGCTGCTATCCTGCTCGGGTCGAACTCCCCGTTGAACTCGTATCGGTTGCCGTTGGGGTGAATACTCGGCGGAGCTACGATATAACCGCCCTCGCCGCGCACGTCCACAGCAGGGAGCAGATTTGTAGTGTTGCGGAACTCCTCGTCTGTATAGAAGAACAGGTGCAGACCGCCTCTGCCTGTCTTTACGGTGAGCGTTTCGGGGAATATAAGGTTGTTCTCTTTTTGCCATTCGTAGCACTCCGCAAATCCGTCCTTGCCTTTTTCCTTGTCAATATCAAGGTCAATGACAGTGAGGTACTTATCACTGCTTGTCCGACCTGTTGCAAGTCCTATATTAGCAGTAGGGTGCTTCTCCCACCAACGGCAGAGCTGCTCGGTGTCGGTAGTAGCCTCAGTACAACCCGATGAGCCTGCAAGCGGCTTTTTGTCTTTGGGTCTTAACGGAAAGACCCTGAACCCCGCAGCGGCAAGCTGCAGGACGTGATCTAAATAGTTGATTTCAGCCATAGCACCGCCTTTACTTCAGACCAATCGGCTGAATACGGTTGCAAACAGGTGCATCAGGCTGAACGGTAGAACTGTTCAGGTATTCCGCAAATTTGTCCACGTTTACGAGAAAACGCTTGCCAGCTCTTACAGCTACGACCTCGCCGCTTGACACCTTAGTCCTTACGAAATGCACAGGCAGCCCGAAAAGCTCTGCTGTGCGCTTTATGGTCTCCATGCGTGGGATTGTTATTTCATTCATTGTTGTGTCACCTCTTTCAATAGTATTAAATATCTTTCAGTAATGCAAAATACTGCATATTATTTGCCGTCAGGCGTTCCGATGAAGCTGATAACGCTCTGTAACGCTTCTGTTGCGCTGTTGATACGTGAAAGCTGCTGCTTGTAGTACGGCACAGCCTCAGCCACATCACGAGGGATATAATAGCCGCCGCTGTCGTTGTCACAAGTGGAGCAGATAACCGCACCATTTTTGCGAGCATTATGTACCAGACGGCGGACTGTTCTGAGATCCGTGCGTGTTATGACTGCAAGATCAGCCATAGATACAGCATTGTTAATGCCCTCTGGAATAAATTCAAGGATGTTAATCATATTTTTAGCCTTTCCGATTGAAAAGCTGCCCGTTTTGTGTTATAATAAGGGCGGAGCTTTCAACCTGTTTCATTTAGTAGTGTGTAGGGGATTGCTCTTGCCGCCTGTTGCCCTCTGTTGGGCGGCGTCCGTGCCGCCCTTTTGGGGCAACGGCAGCAACATCGTATTGCCGCTTGATGTGCGCCAACACGTCAGGCGGCTCTTTTTATGCCTGTTTTTCAGCGGTTGAAGTTGCCGCTGCAGCCTTTTTCAGCCAATAGCGGCGAGTATGCTCTTTGACTTTATCTTTGTTCTTGGATCGCCAGTCTCGCTGATAGGCTCTGCGTGCTACGATAACTGCTCTATCTTCGGCAGAAAGCTTGCTGATGTCGGTCTTTGCCATAATCTAACCTCACTTTGTAAAATATTTTTTTCTTTTCACTTGACAAAGCAACATTTAATTGCTATACTGTAATTGTAGCAGATAGCAAAAAGAAAGTCAATACATTTTTGCTTATATTCGCAAATGTAAAACATCGCTTTACAATCGATAGAAAGAGGTATATCATGTCAGCAAAAAGGAGCATATACAACGAGGATAAGGCAAATGCTGTATTTGCCGTAAAAATCAGAAAGCTGTTTGAGGAAAGCGGCAAGACGCACAACAATCTTGCAGAATATATCGAACAGCGATTAGGCGAAAGTGTCACAAGGCAGGCGGTAGGTCAGTGGTGCAACGGCAATACCTGCCCTAATCTGCGTACAGTTCCGATAATCGCAGAGTTCTTTGGGGTAAGTACGGATTATTTGCTTACTGATACGGAGATAAGAACAACTGATGCAGAGTTAAAGGCAGTATGTGAATATACTGGGCTTTCAGAAACTGCAATAATAAAAACTAAAACTGCATTAAAAGAGGATTTTTTCTTTGAAGAATTGAATATATGGGTTTCTCGCATTCTTCAATCTGATGCATTTTGGGACGTAGCTAATTTAGCAATGGAACATGATCATGATAATGAAACAGCACGATATCTCGAATGCATCGAGTCTGCCCTTGATGAAGTTGTAAAATCTGAATATAGTATAGAGAACAAAAAAGCCTTATTTAAAAGTATTGCTGATATTTACATGTTAAACTGTCAACAGATTTATGAAGACGAAGAGTATCGCAGAAATAAACAACCCGATGAGAAATGGCAATGGATCGATGATTTGTTTCCAGAAACATATTATTTAGAGAGGCTTGCAGAACATTTCTGCTCGGAAATGTGTGAACGCCTAGAAATAATTGAATATCGCGCTTCAAAAAAAGTTTTATTACTAATGAATGAAATTAATAGTAGTGTTGATAAAACTGAATGCGAATATAATAATGGATTAATCATAA
This sequence comes from Oscillospiraceae bacterium, assembly GCA_045532595.1. GTDB lineage: Bacteria > Bacillota > Clostridia > Oscillospirales > Ruminococcaceae > CAG-115. The sequence goes on from JAZSGG010000027.1 coordinate 6,831, forward strand.
GTGCTATTTCAAAGCGAAATGATACAACCTCAGATTTTGTGGAATTTGTAAAAGCTAAGCTAAACAAGGCAATACAAGAAAGCAGGTGATTAAATGCCCAGCATAACGCCACGTAAAGACAAACACGGCAACATCATAAGCTACACCATAAGGGTATACAGAGGCTATGACAGCAGCGGCAACCGCCTGAAACCGTACACAATGACGTGGAAGCCCGATGCAAGGCTCACCGCAAAGCAGACAGAAAAGGAGCTTGCACGTCAGGCTGCTCAGTTCGAGGAGCAGTGCAAGAACGGCTGTGCTGCCAATCCCACAATGAAACTGCAGGACTTCTGTGCGGAATACCTTGATATCATGAAGCCCTCGCTGTCGCCTGCCACATTTGCATTTTATCAGAGCGAGATCCAGCGGCACATAATTCCTGCACTCGGACATCTGAAGCTGCGTGAAATTACAGCGGCACACGTACAGAAATACATTCAGCAGCTTGCCGCTATGCCGAAAACAGAGCGTGACGGTACTTCATCAGGAACTGGGGAAACGGTATCGCCCTCAACGGTACGCCGCTATCTGACGGTGTTACAGTCGATATTCAAGCAGGCTGTAAAGCTGGGTATCATCCCCGAAACCCCTGCAAAGAGCGAGCGCCTCACACTCCCGAAAGCAATTCAGCCAAAGATCGAGATATTCAACATGGCAGAGGCTGCGGAAATGCTCGCCTGCCTTGAGCAGGAAGATATCCAGTTCCAGACCCTGATACAGCTTGCAATATTCACAGGAGCAAGGCGAGGGGAGCTTGTGGCGCTGAAATTCTCCGATGTGGACTACGAGCAGGCGAAGATCACCATTGAGCGTGCCGCCGTAAAGCTGAAAGATCAGAAAACCATAATAAAGCCGCCAAAGGATTACGAGGTGCGTACCGTCACAGTAAATCAGAGCTGCCTTGAGCTTATCCGTATGCTGCAGCTTGAGAAAATGCGAGAGGCGCAGCGGCTCGGTACACAGTGGCAGGGTGCAGACACGACGTCTGCACAGTTGCCCCAAAAGGGCGGCACGGATGCCGCCCAACAGAGGGCAACAGGAGGTAACTGGCTCTTTACCACATGGAACGGCGAGATAATGAATCCTCAGACCCCAACAAAGCAGTTCAGCAAGTTCCTGAAGAAGAACGGTCTGCAACATAGGAAGTTCCACAGCCTGCGGCATACGTCCGCTACACTGCTACTATATGGCGGTATCAACGTCAAGCAGGTACAGAGCAGACTCGGTCATGGTGATATCGAAACCACGAATAAATATCTGCACGTGCTGGAGGAAGCCGATATCGAAGCGGCAAACGTTCTCGGAGCTATGCTTGTCCCGACTGCAAGGAAAACAGGCAGGCAGATATCATAAAAAAAGAGCCATTCCGCTATGGAACAGCTCGCAATTGTTTAATATCGTTCAGTATGATTTTATATGTTTTAGTGGTAATGGCGCAGATTTGCACGCATTATGCCTTCGGCAAAACGCTGCAAATGGCACCATCGCCTTCGGCAATGGCGCACTAATCGCGCACTCTTGCCGCTTTTTAATAATATCCGCTTATAAAACAAAAAGACCGCTCAGCCATTTAGCTAAGCGGTTTCTGTTTGGTCTGAGTGACAGGATTTGAACCTGCGGCCTCTACCACCCCAAGGTAGCGCGCTACCAATCTGCGCCACACCCAGATATCCAACGCATATGATTATATCACATTCAAAAAGATTTGTCAAGCGGTTTTTGCGAAAAAAATTAAAAAAGCGTATTTTTGTGCTAATATGCCAATAAAATCGCAAAAAAGCCTGCATCTTTGCCTGCTGATTGCTAAAAAACAGGTGAAAAACACTTTATTTTCAGGCAGAAAAGTTGTATAATGATAATCACGGAGATTTTCCGAAAATATTCAATGAGGTGTTGAAATGGCAATAGTATTAAATATCCTTTGGCTTCTGGTCGGATTTGTACTGCTGATAAAGGGCGCAGATTTCTTTGTGGACGGCTCGTCCTCCCTCGCCCGCAAGCTGAAGATCCCTTCCCTTGTGGTAGGTTTGACCATCGTGGCGCTCGGCACAAGCTGTCCTGAGCTGGCTGTAAGTGTTTCCTCGTCAATAACAGGCGCAAACTCCATGGCGGTGGGAAATGTAATTGGCTCGAACCTGTTTAATCTGTTGGTGGTGCTGGGCGTGTGTGCAGCTATCACTCCTGTTGCAGTAAGCAAGGATGTCATCAAGCGTGATTTCCCTGTCTCGATCGGCGTTGTGCTGGTGTTCGGCGTGCTGCTGCTCATCGGCACTCAGAGCTATACTCTCGGCAGGATAGAAGCAGCCATCCTGCTAGTGCTGCTGGTAGGTTATATGGTATGGACTGTTACGGCAGCCCTGAAAGACAGAAAGAACGCCGCAGAGGAAGAAAGCACAGAGAAGTTCGTATGGTGGAAATGTGCGCTGTTCATCGTGGGCGGCGTGGCTGCTATCGTTTTCGGCGGCACACTGGTAGTGGATAACGCAAAGGCACTCAGCCTTGCTCTCGGCATGAGCGAGACCCTTGCAGGCCTCACAGTTTGTGCGATAGGCACATCCCTGCCTGAGCTGGTAACATCCGTTGTCGCTGCACGCAAGGGCGAGAGCGATATGGCTATCGGTAATGTAGTCGGCTCGAATATCCTGAATGTAGTGTGCATTCTCGGCGTATCGGGTGTTATCTCCCCCATAGCAATAGACACAGCAGCACAGACAAATACACTTATTGACATCGGCGTATTCCTCGCAGCAGCAATCCTCTGTTATATCTTCTGCCTGAATAAGAAGATAAACCGCATTGAGGGAGTATCGCTGGTAGTGATCTATATAGCATATATGACATACGCAGTGCTGAGAGAGCCTACTATTCAGGCAATGTTTGCCTGATATAAGCACATAATATTTTGTGGAGACCGTATTGCTGCGGTCTCCTTTTTATATTGAAAAAAACAGGTCGATATGTTATGATATATGTATAAACATCACCTGAGAAAGGAAATACCATCATGAGCAAATGGCTTGACAACGCAGTTTTCTACGAGATATACCCCCAGTCCTTCCGTGATACCAATGCAGACGGCATAGGCGATTTCAACGGCATCATTGAAAAGCTCGACTACATAAAAGAACTTGGCTGCAATGCGCTGTGGATAAATCCCTGCTTCCTCTCCCCTTTCGGAGACGCAGGCTATGATGTGCAGGATTACTGCACCGTCGCACCTCGCTACGGCACGAATGAGGATCTCGTGCGGCTGTTCAATGAGGCACACGCAAGAGGAATGCACGTTCTGCTTGACCTCGTTCCAGGACATACTTCTGTGGAGCATGAGTGGTTCAAGGAATCCATAAAGCCTGAAAGGAACCGGTATTCCGACCGCTATATCTGGACAAACTCGATATGGGAAAGCGTTGACTGTCTCCCCTGCCTGAGAGGCATATCGCAGAGAGACGGCAGCGTTGCCCTGAATTTCTTCTCCACCCAGCCTGCGCTGAATTACGGCTACTACAAGCCTACGCTTTCATGGCATCAGGCTATGGACGACGAGGGACCCCTCGCTACCCGTGAGGCTATAAAGGATGTTATGCGCTTCTGGCTGAAAGCAGGCTGCGACGGCTTCAGAGTAGATATGGCGGGCTCGCTTGTCAAGAACGACGAGGACGGCAAGGGCAACATCTTGCTTTGGCAGGATTTCAGAGCCTTCCTTGACAAGGAGTTCCCCGATGCGGCTATGGTATCGGAATGGGGCGAGCCTGATAAATCACTGCTGGGCGGCTTCCACATGGATTTCCTGCTTCACTTCGGTCCATCCCACTACAACGATCTTTTCCGCTGTGAGGAGCCGTATTTCTCCAAACGAGGCAAGGGAACAGCTGCGGATTTCGTGGCAAAGTACAAGGAGAACTACGAAAAGTCAGGCGGCAAGGGACTCATCTGCATTCCCTCAGGCAACCACGATATGGACAGACTTGCCCGCCATCTCGACACCGACGAGATAAAGGTGGCATTTTCATTCCTGCTGACCATGCCGGGTGCGCCGTTCATCTACTACGGCGATGAGATCGGCATGCGCTATGTGGAGGGACTCACCTCCGTTGAGGGCGGTTATGGCAGAACAGGCTCCCGCTCCCCCATGCAGTGGAGCAAGGGACTGAACGCAGGCTTCTCCTCTGCCCCTGCAGATAAGCTGTATATCAGGCAGGACGACTCCGCCGACAGACCCGATGCCGAATCACAGATGGCAGACGAAAACTCCATCTACAGCGAGGTCAAGCGCCTGATAAAGCTCAGGATGGATAACATCGCCCTGCAGAGCAACGCTAAGATAGAATTTATAAGCGACGCTTATCCGCTGGTATACAAGAGAGTCTGCGAACAGCAGCAGGTGCTGGTAATCATCAACCCTGCGGCAGCGCCTGCGGAATATCCCTGCGAGGGCAGGCTGCTGTACTCCGTCGGCAATGCAGAGGTATCCGACGGCAAGGCAAAGCTGGGCGGATGCTCGGCTGCGATCATAGAGCTGTAAATCGGAATTTGACGAGCGAAAGCTCGTCAAATTCAGTTAGGAGTTAGGAGTGAGGAGTGAGGAATTATTGTGTTCGCTCCGCTCACGAATTTAAAAACGGCTACGCCGTAACGTTGCTCTAAACCGCTGTCTGAACACACTTTACAATCAATCAGCACATTGAAACCGGGGGCGAAGCCGCACATACACTCCTAACTCCTAACTCCTCACTCCTAACTGAATTTGGTATTCCCGACAAAAAAGCCGCCTCGTAATGAAGCGGCTTTCGTTATTGATAAAACAAATTATCTGCGGGTGGACATGAGCTTCTTTTCCATCTCGGTAGCGTCTGTACAGTACTCCATAGCGGTCTGGTAGGAGATAGTGCCGCTCTGGTACAGCCTTGCAAGGCTGTCGTTCAGAGTAACCATGCCGAGGCTGGTTGCAGACTGCATGATGGTCTCCATCTGAGGGATCTTGTTTGTACGGATGAGGTTCTTTACAGCGTCAGTGCCGACCATTACCTCAACTGCCGCAACTCTGCTCTTGCCATCATTAGTGGGAACAAGAGACTGTGCAACGATACCCTGGATCATGTTTGCCAGCTGAGAACGTGTCTGCTCCTGCGCGTATGTGGGGCAGGCGTCAATGATACGGTCGATAGTCTGAGCAGCACTGGATGTATGCAGTGTACCGAATACCAGATGTCCTGTCTCTGCCGCTGTCATAGCGAGAGAGATAGTGTCGTAGTCACGCATCTCACCGATCAGGATAACATCAGGGTCCTCACGCAGCGCACTTCTCAGCGCAGAGCTGAAGGAAGGAACGTCACGGCCAATCTCACGCTGATGGATAGTAGCCTTGTTCTGAGAATAGCGATACTCGATAGGATCCTCAATTGTGATGATGTGGCAAGCACGGGTCCTGTTGATATACTCAACCATTGCAGCAAGTGTTGTGGACTTACCTGCACCTGTAGGACCTGTAACCAGTACCAGACCACGGCGCTTCTTTGCAAACTCAAGAAGCACAGAGGGCATCTTCAGCTCCTCAAGGCTGGGGATCTCTGCATTCAGCAGACGGATGCAGGCTGCAAGCTTGCCGCCCTGGCGGAACACGTTTACACGCTGTCTTGCGCCGTTCTTCAGCTCAAAGCTGAAGTCGATATCGTTGCCCTCAGTCAGCAGCTTCTCCTGCTCGGCATTGAGGATAGAGAGAATGGTGCGGTTGATGACCTGATCGCTAAGCTCAGTATACTTGCGAAGCTCACCGTTTACTCGTACAACAGTGGGAGCGCCTACAGTGAGGTGGATATCGGAAGCCTTCATCTCCCTTGCCTGCATAATAAATTCTTCAAAAGTCATATACTAAAGTCCGTCCTTTCAGAAATGTATGTATCACTTGATCTTGAACTGGATGCCGCTGGCAGAGAAGTAAACATCGTCGCTGGTGTTGGCGATACGCTGATTTACGTTGCCGAGGATCTCTCTGAAGATAGCCTGAGAGCGGTTCTCAGGTGTAACAGAGAAGCCTGTCTCCAGTGTGATGATTATCATGCTGCCCTGAATGTCATGGATATGCTCCTGCATAGCGGCGATGTCCGCAATGACACGCCTCTCAATGATCTTGCGCAGCTCATCATCCATCTTTTCGATATCGGGACAAAGCTCGCTGATGACATTTGAGGTGTAGGTGCTGAGGCTGTCGAAAATTACAAACTTGTGATCGGTTATGTAATTTACGGGATCATTCTTAGCGCCTGTGACGATATCCCATTCAACGCCGTTCTTTTCGTTGCCGAACTTGATACGGTTAAGAGTATCAGCATCGACCTCATCACCTGCACGCAGGTAGAGAACGTAGTCGCAGGCGGAGAAATTAGTAACCGCCCATCTGGACTTACCACTGGCAGCGCCGCCCGTGATCAGAATGTTCTTTGCCATATTGTGATATTCCTTTCCTGATAAAAATTTGATTAAGAATATGTCATACCGTCGTAATGAGGTAGTTTATAACCTAAAACAACCATATACTAAGTATAACATATTTTATCCACAATTGTAAATAGTTTTTGTGCAATAAATTGACCCCGCTAAATTGGTATAACCTACAAAATTAACATTCAGAAAACGTTTACCCATCTCACAAAGCGGAAATTCATCAAAAAGCGACAAGCCAATGACAAAAAAATAACAGAACGTTGAGCAACAGGTAAAAATTTTGATTACCCTATTGCAAAACGCTGTGATTTGCTGTATAATATAGATGTATGTTTGGAGTCTAATGCTCCATGCAAAATATCGAAAGGAGTTCAAACTCAAATGACTTATTCTCATGAAGTTGAAAACATGTGCCCCGTAGCACAGGGCGTTGCTCACGGCGCAGCTCCCATCCCCGAGGAAGCTAAGTGGGTGAAGGCTAAGGAAATAGCTGACATCAACGGTTTCACACACGGCATCGGCTGGTGTGCTCCCCAGCAGGGTACCTGCAAGCTGTCCCTTAACGTAAAGGGCGGTATCATTCAGGAGGCTCTGGTTGAGACAATCGGATGTTCCGGTATGACTCACTCCGCTGCTATGGCGTCTGAGATCCTCCCCGGCAGAACAATTCTCGAGGCTCTGAACACTGACCTCGTATGTGATGCTATCAATACAGCTATGAGAGAGCTGTTCCTCCAGATCGTATACGGCAGAAGCCAGTCTGCATTCTCTGAGGACGGTCTCGTTATCGGTGCAGGTCTTGAGGACCTCGGTAAGGGTCTGAGATCCCAGGTAGGTACAATGTACGGTACACTGGCAAAGGGTCCCCGCTACCTCGAAATGACTGACGGCTATGTAACAGGTATCGCTCTTAACGAGGATAACGAGATCATCGGCTATCAGTTCGTAAACTTCGGCAAGATGATGGACTTCATCCAGGCCGGCGACGATGCTAACACAGCATTTGAGAAGGCAAAGGGTCAGTATGGCCGTGTTGCTGATGCTGTTAAGATCATCGACCCCAGAAAAGAGTAATAGGAGGTAGAAAGTAATGGCTTTATTTGAATCTTACGACAGAAGAGAACCCCAGATCCTCGCTGCAATCAAGCCCTACGGCAACAACTCCATCGAGGAGTGCGCTGAGGTATGCAAGGAAAGGGGTCTTGATATCTACAAGCTCGTTGAGGGCATTCAGCCCATCTGCTTCGAGAACGCTAAGTGGGCTTACACAGTAGGCTGCGCTATCGCTATCAAGAAGGGCTGCACAAGAGCTGCTGACGCTGCTGCTGCTATCGGCGAGGGTCTGCAGGCATTCTGCATCCCCGGCTCCGTTGCTGACCAGCGTAAGGTAGGTCTCGGCCACGGCAACCTCGGCAAGATGCTGCTCGAGGATGAGACAGAGTGCTTCGCATTCCTGGCAGGTCACGAGTCCTTTGCTGCTGCTGAGGGCGCTATCGGTATCGCTGAGAAGGCAAACAAGGTACGCAAAAAGCCCCTGAGAGTTATCCTGAACGGTCTCGGCAAGGACGCTGCTCAGATCATTGCTCGTATCAACGGCTTCACATACGTTGAGACAGAGATGGACTACTACACAGGCGAGGTTAAGGAAGTATTCCGCAAGGCATACTCCGATGGTCTGCGTTCCAAGGTTAACTGCTACGGCGCTAACGACGTAACAGAAGGCGTTGCTATCATGTGGAAGGAGAACGTTGACGTTTCCATCACAGGTAACTCCACCAACCCCACACGCTTCCAGCACCCCGTTGCAGGCACCTACAAGAAGGAGTGCACAGAGAAGGGCAAGAAGTACTTCTCCGTAGCTTCCGGTGGTGGTACAGGTCGTACACTGCACCCCGATAACATGGCTGCAGGTCCTGCTTCCTACGGCATGACCGATACAATGGGCCGTATGCACTCTGACGCTCAGTTCGCAGGTTCTTCTTCCGTTCCCGCTCACGTTGAGATGATGGGTCTTATCGGTGCAGGTAACAACCCCATGGTTGGTATGACTGTTGCTTGCGCAGTTGCTGTTGAAGAGGCTATGAAGTAAGCAGCGAAGCGCTGCACCTTTTCCGCCTGACGGTGGGAGTCTATAAACACAACTTAATACAAATATTGAGGCGGTCGCTGTAAAGTGACCGCCTTTTTATATGACTTTATTCATTTTCGGTTTTACATAAGGACTTTGATCAGGAGTCAGCATAGCAGGCGTATGAACACGCAGCTTTTACCGCATTTCATTCGTTAGATCCGAATAAGCGACCCATTTACAAAAATGCCAAAAATGGCATGTTGAATTTGACAAAATGTTAGATGTTTCATAATACACTATTTAAATGTGGTATTTTCCAAAAAAATGTGATATAATCTTACATGCAATAATACTATTGTTCAGATAATAATTATGGAGGTTGAACTTATGCAGTTACGAAGAATAACATCGTTGTTCACTGCAACTGTCATAGCAGCGACATCGATGTTTGCGAATTTCCCTGCTTTGACAGCACACGCAGCGGAAGGCTCATGGGCCGAAAACGGCGATGGCTCATTCAGCTATACTCAGACCAGAGGTCAGACAGCACCGCTGGAGATCTACACCACAAATGGTCAGGAAGAATCCCATGAGGAAATATCCATATCGAATTACAACAATGTCGGCGACTGGTATCTCAACGCAAACGACGAATGGGTATTCTCGACCGATAACGCTCTGTTCTGCGGAGAGGACTGGAACGAGGTGCCTGCTCTGGCTATCGACATCTCCTCTGTTCAGGACTGGTCCCAGATAAAGTATGTATCTCTGGACATCAGTAGCAACGGTAGTATCTCCGCAGGTCTTAGCGGCGGTATCATCAACAGTGAAACCGAAGAGGAAGAATTGGCATGCAGCGAAGGTGCATATTTCACCGAGGGTGAAGCTACTATTTATCTCCCGACAAACGGTCAGGAGGTAAGTTATCTGAAACTTATGCTGTACCCTGTTGATCAGGAAAGCGGTGTTGTGCTTTACGGCGGTTCAGAGGTCGTTGTAAGCAATATCACCTTCTCCACAGAGGAGAGGACCACTGTCACAGGTCCGCTCAACACATGGTTTGAGCAGGACGGCGTGAATTATTACATCAACGGCAGTGAGCCTCTCTCCGAATTTGATCTTGAAAACTTCATTATCGATGTTTCCTATGTTGAGGACTGGAGCGATATTTTTGCTGTTGAACTGGATGTTGAAGCTGTAAGCGGCAATGCTTACTTCAACTTCAGCGCAGCTGTCAACGGAGGCAATCTGTGGCTCGACGACTACAATAACCTGCACAATGCAAGGGCCACTCTTACGCTGTATGTGGGCGGTCAGTCGGTTAACGGGCTGGAGGTACAGTTCTGGCCGATGAATGAAGAATATCATCTTCTTGACGCAAATGGCATAATCGCTATCAAGGATGTCAGATTCGTTGAGTTCCCTGAAACGGACAAGTGGTTTGAGCGCAACGGTGACTGGTTCTATAAGAACGGCAGCGAGGCTGTTCAGAGCATACCCGATCTTGAGATCGATCTCGATACATATAATTACGATATGTTCCCCTGGTATGAGGTCGGATTTATCAATGCGGCTGTATCCTCTGACGGCGCTATCAGCCCTGTTTTCGGCGTAAACAAGATAATCAATGACGAGTGGTGCTGGCGCGTAGGTGTGAGCGCACCCACAAACGGCGGCACGACCTATCCCTATTACAGAACAAACGGCGATGATATCGCTTCTGCAAGCATCATGTTCTGGAGCATGGGCGAGAACAATAACGTGCTTGAAGCAGGTCAGTGCTTATGCGTACATAACATCATGATTTCCGATCTGGATCCTCCCTTTGTTGTCGACCAGTGGGCTGATGACGGAAACGGCAAATGGTATTATCGGGGTGATGAGGACGGCAGCAATATCTGGAGCTATAACTTCGACCTGAACGATGTTCCCGTTGATAACTGGGAAAACATTCAGTACATCAGCGTAGATGTTCAGGTCACTGAAGGTAATGTAAAGCCTCATTTCTCCACCAGCTTCGGCGGCGCGTATACAACAAGCAGCAGCAAGACTTTCTCGGGCGCTGAATTTGACACTCTCTACTTTGAGACAAACGGCAGAGCCCCCCAGTGGCTGAATATCGATTTCGATGTGGCTAACGATGACGGTCTTGCTATCCTTCCCCACGCAACAGTCTACATGAAAAATTTCGTGTTCTCCACTGAAGCACTGGATCACTCCAACCTGAAGGATATGTGGTATCAGGAAGATGGCGAATGGTGCTTTGTAAAGGGCGACAGCAACGGCGATGTAAGCGAGATTAACATCGACACATCCTCTGTCGAGGACTGGAGCAAGATAGAGTACATCAGTATGGATGTTACCGTATCCGATGGCAATATCGGTCCTGCGGCAACGGCTTCCGTAGGCGGTATGCATACAACTACCGGCAACAAGAATTTTACAGGTACACAGACGCTTTACCTTGTAACAAACGGCAAGAACGCCGAGAACCTTTCTGTAAGCTTCGCCGGCGTTAACGAGAACGGCTGCGCGGCTCTTGCAAACGCAGCTATCACGATCAGCAATATCACATTCTCCGAGGATGAAATGGATTACTCTATCCTGAAGGACCAGTGGTATGAGCTGGATGATGGATGGCACTATGTAAAGGGCAATGAAAGCGGCAATATCGATGGCATTAGGGTCGACACATCCTCTGTTGAGGACTGGAGCAAGATAAAGTACATCTCCACAAGGATCTCTGTATCCGAAGGTTATGTTGCTCCCAAGTTCACCACCAATATCAACGGCAATTATGTGGAAGGCGGCGATAAGGCCATCGGCGACTGCAACCTTATCTTCCTTGTAACAAACGGTCAGACTCCCGAAGATATCTTCATTGATTTCTATGGCCTCTGGCAGAACGATGGCAACGCAGTAGCAGCAGGTGCTGAGATCGTTGTTGATCCTGTTTATTTCTCCGAAAGACCCCTCGACTACAACGAAATGCAGGAGGAGTGGTATCTCGGCGAAGACAACGCATGGCACTATAACAATGACGATGTAAGCGGAGACATCCTTGAGCTTCCTATCGACATGGAGTCTGTGGACTGGAGCGAGATCAGATATGTCAGCGCAGATGTATCCGTTTGTATCTACGGCAGCGACGCTGTCGTTACGATCAACCCTGCATTCTCCGGCGGCTTCAATCAGGAAGATACATCGGGTAACAGCAAGCTTATAAGCACTACATCCCCCGGTACTATCTACCTCAAGACAAACGGTCTGACACCTGACTGGCTGAATATTTCCTTCCTGTGGGCAGACGGTGATATCGCGGTTCCCGCAAATGCGCATATCACTATCAGCAATATCACATACTCAAGGAACGAGCTTGATCCCTCCACAGTAAAGAACGAGTGGGTACAGGATACCACAACAGGCTACTGGCACTACAACAACGGCCCTGTTGATCTTGACACAATCAATCCTCTTGATATTGATGTGAATTCTATCGATGACTGGAGCACGGTCAAGTATATCAGTGCATATGTCACTGTAACAGGCGGAAATGTAAAACCTGTATTCAGCTATTTCTGCGATGGTACATGGTTCGACGGCAATAACAATAATATCTTCATGGATGAGGAGACCAACACCGGAAGCGGAATCGTATACATCCTGACACACGGTGATGTTCCCGAAGAGATCTATCTTGGTTTCAACTGGGTAGAGGACGGCGTCGCAGTATACGCTGACAGCAGTATTACTGTAAGCGATATCTACTTCTCCACCCAGGATTTTGACTATACTCTGGTAAAAAACAATTGGGTAGGAGACGAAGACGGCAACTGGTGGTACACCAGCGGCGACAAGGATATCGTATCTGCTGACCTGCTGAACATTGATATCAGCGAAGTTCCAAACTGGGAAGATTTCACCTATATCAGCGCAGACGTAACAGTAATAGGCGGAAGTGCTATGCCTGTTTTCTGCTCAAAGATCGACGGTGAATATCGTTCAGGCACCCAGAATATCATTGGCGACGACGAAACAGCTACCATCGTTATCCCCACCTGCGGAAAAACTCCCGAATATCTGGATATCGATCTGTGGTGGAGAGATGATGGCCTGGCATTGACCGCAGGCACCACCGTTATAGTCAGCAACTTATTACTCAACTCGGATCCCGTTAATGTCAAAGAATACTGGTATGAGTACCCCGACGGCACCTGGAACTATGTTGACAGCGGCGACGGCTACGGCGATAACGATCTCCCCCATACGATAGTATCGGACATCAGCGCTGATACCAAGTATATAAAGTTTGATGTTACCGTTGACGGCTATGTTGATGTGAATGTTAATCTCTTCGAGGAGGACGGTTCGTTCAGGGACGCATATCCGCAGCATATTGAGGACGGAAAGGCTACGATCTATGTATTCACCTATGGCGATGCATGGAACTTTGCTGACTTTAACATCTGTGATATCAGTGAAAATGCTATCATCACCTTAGACAACATCGTTGTAAGCAACGAGGATATCACCGATTACGAGGATATCACAGGTCAGTGGATCCAGACAGGCGAGAAGTCCTTCTACTACAACCACGGCGACAACGAGGCAGGCTACGTTGAAGGTCCCTTCCTGATGGCAAATGACATCGACATCTCCGATATACAGTCTGTAAGCATTACAGCAAGATATGAGAACGAGAAATCTGACACCATCAGGCTTGCGGTTTCAGGCACTGACGCAAACGACGAGTGGAATCCCGGTCTCAACTTCCCGCTGGCTACAACAGAGCAGACCATCACAAGAAATTACCGTGGTATGCTCAAAACAAATCCCATGCTGGATGCGACATATGTCACTCCCGGCACAAAGATCTACGTTTCGGATATCACTTTCAACTATGATGAAGTTCCCGAGGCAGAGGTAGCAGCAGACGAGATCCTTATTGACGATAACCAGACCGCACTGACCGAGTGGGGCGTCCAGCACGATATTCCGTATCCTATGCTCGCCGGTCTCGAAAGCACAGGAACACTGAAGATCTATGCAGAGAAGCTCGATGACTATGAGGATAACAGTATCTGGGCTGCATGGAATGTCTGGGGCGATCCCAATATCGGCTTCAAGTGGGCTACCGAAGAGCCTGAAGCTCTTACAGGTTCTGTATATGAGGTTCCCGTAACAGAGACAGAACTTGCATACATCAAGAATAATGCTTACAGCTGCGATTTTGCTATCCAGGGCTATGGAATCAAGATCACAAAGATCACATTCCAGGAAAGTTCCACCATTCCCGAAAACGTTAAGGCAACAGCAAACGGAAAGCAGATAACCCTTACCTGGGACGCAGTTGACGGCGCGACCAAATACCGAATCCGCAGAAACGACGGCACAGGCTGGGTAAACTATATGGATGTTACAACAAACAGCTTTACAGATACAAATGTAACATTCAACACAACATACAGGTATGTTGTCTACGCATATATTAACGGCGCATGGACTGATGCCTCCGCAGTAGTATCCGCAACTCCTGTTATCCCCACCGTCCAGAATGTGAAGGCAGTTGCAGGCAACGGACAGGTGACACTTACCTGGGACGCAGTTGAAGGTGCGACCAAATACCGCATCCGCAGAAACGACGGCACAGGCTGGGTAAACTATATGGATGTTACAACAAATAGCTATACAGACACAGGTGTTACTAACG
>JAZSGG010000155.1:0-7133 GCA_045532595.1 Oscillospiraceae bacterium
TATATATTGTACCACATTTCTTCGGTTTTGTAAATAGGCAAAGTGAATTTTTATGATAATTTTTAGACAATTTCGGCACGGGAATTATAGGCAGATTGGATAAAACATGACTGTCTTCATATATAGTAAACGCTCCCCGGGATCTCGGGGAGCGAAAATCAATTTTTCAGAATCCTTATGTATTTTATCAGCTCTATAGGCATTGCAACGATACCCACAAAGAACGCCAACACAAGCTTTATCACAAAATAGAAGACCCAGCCAACGATGGGAAGTATCAGAAAAGCATCTAATTTTATCTTGCTTACGGCACGCCAGCCCGATGGAAAGCCTGCAAATATCCACGCCATTACAGGAGTCATCAGCAGTGTTTCCAGACCTTTTCCGATACCATAATTAGCTGTTTCGGTTATCGTTCCGTAAATTCCGATAAGTATAAACAGAGCAAAGATCACAGCAGTACAGATTATCCTGCGTTTAGCAAGCTTCTTCTCATCCTGATTGACCTGTGAAGCACACTTCTTACATACGATAGGCTCATATTTTTCAGCGCAATCCTTGCAAAGACCAACGCCGCACACAACGCACTGCGCCACTGCTGGTCTATCATCATGATACATACAATTCAAATTCATAATATTACCTCCCATGTTACCACCTTTAAAAATGTATATAAATCTTTTAAGGTGTTAATATGATTATAACACCTTTTTGGATGTTTGTCAAGACATGTTATCAGATGTATAATTGAATCATGAGAAGATGGAGGGCGCAAATGGAGATCAATTCAATTCCTTTTATTTTGAAATCAATAAGATGCCAACGCAAGCTGAAGCAGCACGATATTGCCGAGCTCCTTCAGACCACCCAGCAGCAGATAGCGAAATATGAAAGCAGCAATCCGAAATACTTTCAGGAAATCCCCGTCCGTCATATCATTACCCTTGCCAGATATTACGGCGTAAGCGCAGATTATCTTCTTGGACTTACTAATGACCCTACACCTCATTACAAATAAACGATCAGCACCAATGCGGTGCTGATTTTTTGTTCTGAAAAGAAATATCCGCCTGTAACACAAGCGGATATCAAAACTGTTTAGTTCCCTTTGCCGCAGCCTTTACCTCCATGACTCCCGTTTCGGGATAGAAGAACACGGTGCGTCCGTAATCAAGTCCCACATCCTTTGCAACGATGGGGATATTCGCCTTTTTCAGCGCCTCGGTAACGGCAACGATGTTGCGTTCGCCTATATTGAAGCGATCATTTGCGGTGGCGAACATTACTGCGCCGCCTGCGATCTTTGCCTTTAATCTGCCCCTGCTTGCACCCATGCCCACAAGCTGATCTATCAGCATGGGAACAGCCGTATCTGCAAAGCGCATCGGCATATCCTTACCGCTCATGGACTGCGTGCTGTCAGGCAGCATTATATGTGATAAGCCGCCGATGCCCGTCAGCTCATCCACCATACATATTCCGATGCAGGAGCCAAGCGCATATGTGACAAGCACATCGGGCGCCCTGCACGTTTTAAGGTCGGATATACCGACAGTCAGATTTCCCATTAAATTACACCAAGCTTTTCCATAAGAGTTGCCAGAGATGCCATCTCCGGGATAAGAATGATATTGGATTTGATATCCACACCATCAATAACAAAGCCGTCGTCGATGAACAGCACCTTGTCGCCGACCTCGGAAAACTCGATGATGGGAACGCTCATTATTGCACCGAGCATATCCACTGTCATGGAAGGAACGCTCATATCAATGGTAAGACCCGTCAGCTGAGAGAGTGCCAGCAGATAACTGCCCGCCATTATGTTACCCATTTCACTGATAGCGGAAAGCTGAGTTTCATCCAGCTTGATGACCGAAACATCCTGCACATTCATGAATGTGGAAAGGACTACCTTTGCAAAGCTATCCTCCAGCAGGAACATTATCATGCCGTTAATATCGCCCTCAAGGCGCACAAGTATGCCTGTGATCACCTTTTCGGGACCGCCCATGTGGTCTATGACCTCCTGATAATCCATTACGATAACATCAGGAACACGCATTACAACAGGCTTACCCAGCATTTCGGACAGCGAACACGCCGCACTGCCTGAGCCTATATTACCGATCTCCTTCAGACAGTCGATTGCCACAGGTGAAAGCTCGTCATAATTCTTCAGCATACTATCACTCCCCTATCATGAAATGAAATACTATCTATCAGCGCAGGTTATTTGCTATTCTTGTGAACTCGTCGGATGTGGTCACAACTCTTGAGCTGATCTGATATCCACGCTGTGTCTCGATCAGCTTTACCATCTGGGTGGAAAGCTCGACATTGGATGTCACCAGCACGCCCTGAAGCTTGTCGAGATCGGGATTTGCAGTAACTGCGCCTGATCTCTCGGTAGCTGCATAACGGTTTGTGCCTGCAGCTTCAAGACCGTATACATTCTCGAACTCAAAAACGCCGATCATACCTGCCAGCTCATCGTAATCAGCAACAGTGCCTTCCTCATTGAAGGGAACAACGATAGCGTTTCCGTCGTAATCCAGCACATATTCGCCCGAGCCGCTCACGAGATACCACTCGCCTGTCTCAGCCTGAGTCATGGAGAAGGCTCCGTCACGGGTATAGTTTACATCGCCGAAACGATCCTGCACAGCAAAGAATCCCTCATTCGGCAGAGCGAAATCAAGAGGTCTGTCTGTGTAATACAGCGAGCTTTCCGAGAACATCAGGTCGGTCTTCTGGATATATGCGCCGTGACCTGTCTGCCACTCAGGCTCGGTACTGCGCTGAACAGAATACAGAGTATCCGCAAAAGAGGGACGGATGGTCTGATATCCCACAGTGTTGATGTTTGCGATATTGTTGCCGTAAACGTTCAGTGCCTGTGCCTGAGCGATCATGGCGGTTTTACCTGTATGGAATGCTATATTCATAACTTACTCCTTTATCTTATCAGCCGCCGAGCTTTGCGATCTGTGTGCTTGCCTTCTGGTTCATGGAATCCATCAGCTTCAGAATTGCACTGGAAGCCTCATAAAGACGGTTTGCGTTCATCATCATGGTCATCTCATAATTGAGATCAATGTTGGAGCGTTCATATGCGCCCTGAATGATATCGAACTTCTCACCCTCAGGAATATCCGCAACATCCACGGAAGTAAACAGGTTCGCACCGAACTTGTCAATGTTGCCCTCAGGATCGATATAGGAGAGCAGCAGACGGTCAACCACCTGACCCTCCTGATAGATAGTACCGTCTACAGCGATGGTGAAATCCTTGTTGCCGACAAATATCTCGCCGTTTTCGCCGAGGATGCGTCCCGAATTGGAGAGGCAGAGATAACCCTCGTCATCCATCTCCCACTGACCGTTTCTTGTCAGCATGGTCTCACCGTTGTAGGCAGCGACGTTGAAGTACACATTGCCGTTGATAGCCACATCAAAGGGACTTTCTGTGAACTCCAGACTTCCCTGCTCGAGGTTTGTATAGGATGTATCAACATATGTGTGACCAAAGGTTCCCGAAAGCTTCTCACGATGCTCAACGAGTATCATAGCCTCGTCAAATCTCTGAGTGAGTATGGTATCAGCCTTGTAACCCGCAGTGGACATGTTGGTCATATTGTTACCGATAGCGTCCAGCTTGCGCTGGTTCAGTATCATGCCGTTGGCAGCGTAGTAATATCCTCTGTTCAAGACTTGTTACCTCCTTTTATATACGGCTCCAGAATGGTCTTGAGTGTAAGAGTAGCCTTGGTGTTTATCTGGCATACTCTTGACTCCGAAATGCCGAGAGCCTTTGCAATATCTGAATATTTCATGCTCTTAAAATAGTACAGCGTGATGACCTGACGTTCCTTTTCCTTCAGAGATTCTATCGCCTCTGCGATAACTCTGCGGCATTCCTGTCGTAAAACGCCTGCATCTGTGGCTTCACCCGCTGAGGCAGGCTCGCTGAAGTTGTCCTCATAAAGCAGCTCGTCAAAGGAAATGGTCACCATGCAGGAAGCCTCTGCCATCAGCTTCAGCAGCTTTTCCTCAGACATTTCCATGTACTCGGCAAGCTCCTCAGTGGTGGGCATCCTGTTATATTGATTATACAATGAACTGTTGGCATTGTCAAGGTCACGGGCGAATTTGCGCACGCTTCTCGGGATCCAGTCCTGTCGGCGCACGAAATCAATTATGGCACCCCTTATTTTCAAAGTGGCATAGGTCTCGAACTTTGCGCCCTTTTCTGGGTCGAAGGTCTCGATAGCCTCCATCAGCGCAATGACGCCCTCGTTTACAACATCGTCCACCTCGCCGAACTTGATGTACATATTACGAAGCGCAAGGGCGCAGCTGCGGACAAGTCCCATGTTTTTTAGCACTATCTCATTGCGTATTGCTTCATCACGGGTATTCAGATATGAATCCAGTAAAACAGCAGTGCTGTTGTTCATCATCCGCACCTCCTTTGCTCATCGTCACGCCATAGCGGGGCTGAGTGAAATGTTGCCTATAGCCTGTATCTGCGCCGCTGCATCGATCTCGCTGTAGGAAAGCACGGTGATGTTCGGGATGAACTGATCCGTCAGCTTCTTGAAGTAGATACGCACAACAGGCGAAGTAAGAATTATAACTGTGGGTATAACATCCTTAATTTTATCAATCTCTCGGTTGGTAACGTTAACTATCTGTTGAATTATATCCGGAGACATCGCAAGATAGCTGCCCTGATCGGATTTCTTCACCGAGCTTACTATCATATCCTCTATCTGAGTATCCAGTGTTATTACTCGGAGAGAGTTAGCCTCTGCAAAGCGTCTTGTGATGGTACGCTTCAGTGCCTGACGCACATACTCGGTAACGATATCCATATCCTTCAGCACATTTGCATGATCGCCAAGGGTCTCCAGAATCGTCTCCAGATCTCGTATCGGAATGCCCTCCTTCAGGAGATTCGACAATACTTTCTGTAAATATCCGACAGATATTACCTTAGGTATAAGATCTTCGACAACGATCGGGTTAGTTTTCTTGACATTTTCGACCATTGTGTTGACATCCTGTCTGGAAAGCAGCTCATGCGCATAATGCTTCATGATCTCTGACCAGTGGGTTATCATAACGGAAACGGGGTCTATAAGCGTATAGCCTGCAACGTCCGCCATGATCTTCTTGTCCTCACTGATCCACTTAGCGGGAAGTCCGAAGGCAGGCTCCACGGTGTCGATACCGTCTACCTGTGCAGTAACATCGCCGCTGTCAAGCGCAAGGTAGTGGTCAACAAGTATCTCGCCTCGTGCGACCTCTTCACCCTTTATCTTGATGATGTACTGGTTGGGGTTTATCTCAGGGTTATCCGTCATTCTTACAGACGGGATTACCATACCCATGTCAAGCGCAAACTGCTTACGGAAGATTACCACACGCTCGATAAAGTTACCGCCGCTCTTCTCATCAACCAGACGAAGCAGAGAATATCCAAACTCCATCTCGATTGGCTCCACATTCAGCAGCTTGAACACGTTGTCGATATCACGGAAGTAATCGTTATCGGCATTGTTGGCCTTTTCAAGCTCACGCTGTTCTTCCTTAGCACGCTGGGCAAGCTCCAGCTCCGCCATCTTTTTCTTGTTTCTGTCAAGGAACACTGCTGCCACGATAAGCAGCACGCCGAGGATGAGGCAGACGAATGTTGGGAAGCCGGGAATGAGCATCATTACGATCATTACCATACCTGCGATCAGCAGAACGAACGGCTGCGCAGTAAACTGGGACTTTACATCGTTCATCAGGCTGTCCTGGCTTGCCGCACGGGTAACTATCATACCTGTTGCAACAGAGATCAGCAGCGCAGGTATCTGGGAACACAGACCGTCACCTACAGTTGCAAGGGAGTAGGTGTTGAGGATAGTCATAAAGTCGCCGCCGTCACGGATCATACCGATTATCATACCGCCGATGAGGTTTACGAGCGTTGTGATGATGGACATGATCGCATCACCCTTAACGAATTTCGTAGCACCGTCCATGGAGCCGTAGAAATCCGCTTCACGCTGAATATTGGAACGGCGCAGCTTTGCCTGTTCCTCATTGATAAGTCCTGAATTCAGGTCCGCATCGATAGCCATCTGCTTACCGGGCATAGCGTCCAGTGTAAAGCGGGCAGCAACCTCTGATACTCGCTCAGAACCCTTTGTGATTACGATGAAGTTTACCAATACGATGATTATGAATATCAGGAAGCCGACGATAGCGTCGCCTCCCATCACGAAGTTACCGAACGCCTTGATAACCTCGCCTGCATAGCCGCTTGAAAGGATACCTCTCGTGGTGGAGATATTAAGCGACAGTCGCAATACCGTCGTCATCAGAAGCACTGTCGGGAATACCGAGAACTCCAACGCCTCCTTGATAAACATGGTCATGACCAGAATTACAAGGCTGAGTGCTATGTTTACAAGGATCAGAAAATCCAGCAGCCAGGAAGGGAGCGGAATGATGATCGCCAGAACGATAAAGATAACGAACAGCACCAATGAGTTGCTGAGCAGCTTTTTTATCATATCGCTCTCTCCCCTTTCTGTAATAATTTGTCGTAAAATAACATTTAGTATATTATCCTGTATCTATATTTAATTACAATTTGTATAATATTGTCGAAATTTAACTTTCAGGCGTGCAGAGTTTTGTTCTTCGCCTTATATACGATGGTCAACACCTCCGCAACAGCATTGTAAAGCTCGACGGGAATCTCTCGACCCAGCTCAACTGTGCTGTACAGAGTTCGTGCCAGAGGCGGATCCTCGATGCAGTATACATCATTCTCCTCCGCTATCTTTACGATACGCAAAGCGATATAATCCTTGCCCTTTGCTACGACCTGCGGCGCACGGTTAGCGTCCTGATCGTATTTCAGCGCAACGGCGTAATGCGTAGGGTTACGGATAACGACATCCGCCTTAGGAACCTCCTGCATCATTCGTGACATTGCCATCTGGCGCTGTCTCGCCTTGATCTTGCTCTTGACCTGTGGGTCACCCTCTGTCTGCTTATATTCGTCCTTGACTTCCTGCTTGGACATCATAAGCTTCTTTTCAAACTGCCACCACTGGAACAGATAATCGGCA
>JAZSGG010000085.1:0-17232 GCA_045532595.1 Oscillospiraceae bacterium
ATCCCGACCGTGAGATCGTAACAGGCAGAGGCAACCTCAGCTTCACCTCCATCAACCTGCCCAGACTCGGTATCGAGGCTCAGGGCGATATCCAGAAGTTCTACCGCACTCTCGATGAGAAGATGGACATGGTGATCGACCAGCTGCTGTTCCGCTTCAAGATCCAGTGCGACAAGTATGTGAAGAACTACCCCTTCCTGATGGGACAGGGCGTATGGATAGATTCCGAGAATCTCGGCTACGGTGATAACATCGGCGAGGTGCTCAAGCACGGCACGCTCTCCATCGGCTTCATCGGCCTTGCAGAGTGCCTGAAGGCGCTCATCGGCGTTCATCACGGCGAGAGCGAGGAGGCTCAGAAGCTGGGTCTTGAGATCATCACCCACATGAGAAAGCGCCTTGACGAGGAGTCCGAAAAGACAAAGCTGAACTTCAGCCTGCTGGCAACTCCCGCAGAGGGACTTTCGGGCAGATTCGTGCGCATGGATAAGAAGAAGTACGGCGAGATCGAGGGCATCACAGACCGTGATTATTACACCAACTCCTTCCACATTCCCGTTCACTACAGCCTGAGCGCATTCAAGAAGATCAAGCTCGAAGCGCCCTATCATGCACTCACAAATGCAGGTCACATCAGCTATGTTGAGCTGGACGGCGATCCGCTGAAGAATCTTGACGCATTCGAGCAGATCGTTCGCTGCATGAAGGAGAGCGGCATCGGCTACGGCTCCATCAACCATCCTGTTGACAGAGACCCGCTTTGCGGCTTCACAGGCATCATTGATGATGAGTGTCCTTGCTGCCACCGCCGTGAGGAGGATGTGAAGTTCGAGCGCATCCGCCGCATCACAGGCTATCTCGTAGGTACTCTTGACCGCTTCAACAACGCTAAGCGTGCAGAGGAATCTCAGAGAGTAAAGCATGGTATAAATAACGATTAATATAAGGCTGCCGATAAAGCGCCATCTGCGTCGTAGAGTGGTCAGCGTAAGCTGAGCACTTTGCGATTCCGTTTCGCAGTCGGAGCGACTGCGATTTTGCTCTGCAAAACCACTACATCGCCACTTTAACGGTAGGCACAAACACGATGTTTGTAGAGTTGCCCCAAAAGAGCGGCACGGATGCCGCTCAATAACGGGCAACTCATTAAAGCCTAACCGCTAGGTGAGTTTCTAGCATCTGGCACTTTCTCGTTCGCCTTCAACAATATAATTAATTTGGCCGCCGCAGTAAAAAGCGGCGGCTTTTTAAAGGAGAATCTCCATGGAAATAAGAATAGCAGGCACGGTGCAGGACTCCATCGTAGACGGCCCCGGTCTGAGATATGTGGTGTTCACGCAGGGATGTCCTCACAGATGCGAGGGCTGCCACAATCCCGAGACCCACGATTTTTCGGGCGGCAAGCTTACCGATACGGACAAGCTGTTTGAGGAGTGCGTAGAAAATCCGCTCACAAAGGGCGTGACATTTTCGGGCGGCGAGCCTTTCTGTCAGGCGGAGGCGCTGTACGAGCTTGGCAAGCGCCTGAAGGAGCGGGGATATCACCTGATGTCCTACAGCGGCTGGACGTTCGAGGAGCTGCAGAAAAAGGCAGAGAGCGAGGAATATGTGGGAAAGCTGCTAAGTATACTGGATATGCTGGTTGACGGCAGATTTGAGCTTCAGAACCGCTCCCTTATGCTGACCTACCGTGGCAGTACCAATCAGCGCATCATCGACGTGCAGAAGAGTCTTGCTGAAAATCGTGTGACAGAGGTTGAAATCTGATCGTATATGTGATATAATAAGTCGGACTTTGAAACGCAGAGCGTTTCAAAGTCTAATGAATGTTGAATAATGAATAATGAAAAATGAATAAAATCGGTGCGGCTTCGCCGTTTATTTCAAATATGTCGCCGCAGGCGACCACAATAATTATTCATTATTCGTTATTCTCTATTCAATATTCATTTGAGCGTAGCGATATATAATACTAAAGGGGAACCCAGTGAATAAATATATAAAATTCCTTGCCGCAGTGTTGGCGGCTTGTATGTGCATAACGATGCTCGGCGGCTGCTCTGAGGACGATGGCAGCGGCGGCATCTTCAAATATGATATCTCGGCAAATCCCGGCAGCCTTGATCCGCAGACGGCGGCTGACGCTAATTCCGATCTGCTTATTTCGAGCATCTACATGGGTCTGCTGACGGCAAATCCCGACGGTAGCCTTGGCGAGGGCGTTGCGGAGGATTACATAGTATCCGATGACGGTCTGGTGTATACCTTCAGGCTGCGTCAGGATGTGTATTGGATAGATAAGGGCGATTTTGAGGCGCAGTGTACGGCGGCTGATTTCGTGTTCGCATTTCAGCGCCTTTTTGATCCCGCAACAAGGGCGGCAAGAGCTTCGGAATATTACTGCATCAAGAATGCGGAGCTTGTAAACCGTGGCTATATCCCGATTGTGAGCGAGATCGGCGTGCGTGCCACAGGGGATTTTGAGCTGGAGATAACGCTGCAGTACCCAAATCCGCAGTTCCCCACGCTGCTGACCCAGACTCCCGCCATGCCCTGCAATGAGGAGTATTTCGAGTATGCTCAGGGCAAATACGGGCTTTCGGCGGAGGCTACTCCCTCAAACGGCGCTTTCTATGTGCGCACATGGGATTACGATCCCTTTACAATAACCGACAACAACCACATCATCCTGCGCCGCAATCCTAAGACCAGCGAGCGTGACAGAGTTTATCCGCAGGGACTGAACTTCTTTATTGTGGATGAATCAGGCTTTTACAACGATTTTCTGAGCGGTGTTACAAGCTGCATTGCCGTGACGGATGAGCAGGCGAAGGGCGTTACAGGGGAGTACACCGTGAACTCCTACAGCAACATTTCTGTGGGAATGGTGTTCAATACAAATTACAGCCTGTTTGCCAATGCGGATTTCCGCAGGGCGCTTGCAAGCCTTGTGAATGAGGAGGATATCTCGGCGGCGCTCAACCACTACACCTTATCCGACGGCGTTGTGCCACAGCAGGTGACTCTGCTTGATAAGCGCTATCGTGAGCTTGCAGGTGATTCGGCTAAGCATCCTTATGACGAGGCTGCCGCAGATGCATATTATGAGCTTGCAGAGCCGCAGCTCGACAAGCAGCTGCTTATCGGCGCAAGGATAATCATGTCCGATGACACCACAGCGGACGCCGTTTCTTACATCATGCAGGAATGGCAGCGCAAATTCGGCTTTTACTGCGTTGTGCAGCAGCTTTCGCAGGAGGAGTACGACAAGCGCCTGCGTGAGGGCGATTACGAGATAGCCGTGATGGAGCTTACAGGCGGCTACAACAGCCCCGAAGCGTATCTGAAGCCGTTCACAAAGAACAGCAGCGAGAATTTCATGGGATACTCCAATGTGGAGTTTGAGCAGCTTATGTCACGGGCGGGCAGGGCAGTGGAGCTTTCCGACAGTGCGGAGCTTTACATACAAGCCGAGCGTCTCATCCTTGACGAGGCGATATTCATCCCACTGTGCTACAAGAACGAGTTCTTTTTCATCGGCGAGGAGGCCTGCGATATCTACTACAACCCCTTCACAAAGACAGTGGATTTCAGCAAGGCGAAAACGGTGGAGTAAAGCGAATTTGACGAGCGCAAGCTCGTCAAATTCAATGAGGAATTAGGAATGAGGAATTAGGAATGGATGTGTCGGCTAACGCCGACAAATTAAAAAACGGCTGCGCCGTAATGTTGATCGACGTTGCGGCGAAGCCGCTTTTTAATCCGTACCCGAAGGGGACACCGAAATTCCTCATTCCTAATTCCTAATTCCTAATTAATTAAAAAAAACTTGCTCCTGAGAGGAAATACATCTTCTCAGGAGCATTTTTGTATTCTGTTATGATGCAAGGATCTTTTCGCACCAGTCTATCATGCGCTGGATGTTTCCGCTGCGGTGGGTTACGAAATCCCTTATGCAGGCAGAGCTTGCGTAGCCGCCTTCCAGTGCGCCTTCGGTGCTGCCTGTTTCGGGGTAGCGCTCGAAGAACTGATCGAACAGCGGGCCGTAGATGGCTTCAAACTCGCTAAGCTTTGCGAGAGCCGCAGTCTTTTCGAACTCGCCCTCGGAAAGACCCAGCAGCCTGTCATAGAAATCATTGCGGAAGCCTTCGTTTGTCATGAGGTATGCGAAGCACAGCACAGCAGGATTTTCCGTATCCATATCCAGCAGACCGTTGGGCTTGTAGTTGTCTTCCTTAATGGTGTTGGTGCGGGCGTCACCGCCGCCGCTTACGCCGCCGAATTCGATGTCGTAAAGGCAGAAGCGCCATCTGCCGTCGCCGTAGGGATTATCGCCCTCGGGAACGGTCACCTTCCACATGGACCAGTTCTTGCCGGGCCAGTCCCACTTGTTGTTGATCCAGGCGTTCACTGCGAAGTAATCACGCACGGATTCGGGGTCAACGAGCTTCACGAACTCGTCGTAATCCGCCTGATCCTTCAGATCGCTGTGGGTCTCAAAGAAGCTGATAAGCTCGCTGAAATAGTAGTCCTCGCTCTCGCCCTCGGGGATATCGCCCTCGTCAAGCTTGTAGCCGATTGCGTAGGTCTCAGCGTCGCCCTTGTATACTACCACATTGTCCTTGTTTACGCCGTGTACGTCCTCGAAGAAGTCGTTGGAGTAATCCTCTTCAAGCACATAAAGTCCCCAGTATTCGCCGTTGAGGTACACAACGCAGGGTCTGGAGCGCTTTGTCTCGCATGCCGAATCATGCAGCAGCGACTGCCAGTAGGTATCGTTGTATTTTGATGTGAATGCGCAGTTGCCGCCTGCACGCAGCACAAGAGTCTTGTATTTATCCATCACGTCGCCGTTGTCGTTCAGGTAATCCTCTCCGAAAACAGCGTAGCGGAAGTTCTTGTCGCCGTATTCCTTGCGGGCATAAAGGCGCAGACCCTTCTGGATATCGGAACGGGAGTAGTTGCCCTGTATCCTGACGCCGCAGGTCTGGTTGAGTACCTCGACAGCGCCGTCGGTGCCGAATTCGAACATGGTCATGGCAGCCTCACGCTCCCATTCACGACCACGCTGCTTGTAGTTTGCATCAAGCTGACGGGCGGTCTCGCCCTCACGCACACGCTTTTCTTCAAGCAGGTATTCTTCCAGTGCTTCCTCAAATATATCGCCCTTTACATAGATACCGTATTCGCTGCCGAACAGGTCGTCGTAGTTCATGGAAAGGCTCACCACCGCAAGGCTGGTGCCTGCTGCGGCGCAGCTTTCCGCAAGACCCTCGATATGCTCCTCAGGAGTGCCGATGAAATATGTCGCAGCGGTCTCGCCGCCGAAAGTTCCGTCGCTCAGCTTCACAGCGGTGCGGATAACGGTGCATTTATCCACCGCTTCATCCTCGGGAGCGTAAAGCTCGCTCACGAAGTTGTTTCTGTCCTTGTTCGGCTTGCTGAAGCTTCCTGCGATAAGCACAGGGTCAACAGCGGAGACTACATTTTCGGCGTCCGCTCTGTCGGTGATGGCAACGGGGGCAGTGTATTCGATGGCGGTGGCACTGGTGGCAGGATCGCTGCCGTCAAGAGTGTAGTAGACAGTGCCGCTTTCGAGTCCTGTCAGGGTCAGCTGGAACTCCTCGGCATACACGCCGCCGCTGTGGGAAAGCTCCACCGATGGCGGGAGAACGACTACTTCCTCCTCAGGCTCAGGCTCAGCCGTTTCTACGGGAGCGGCTTCCTCGGTGGGGGCGGAGGTGCTTTCGGCAGGAGTTGTCGAGCCTTGCACCACAGCGCTTGTGGTGAGTGAGGGGTCGCTCGAAACGGTCTCATCCGCACAGCCTGTGAGTGCAGTGATTCCTGCCAGCAGGACAGCGGTGAATATTGATCTTCTGTTGCGCATATATGTTCCTTTCATTACAGCTCGTCCTTTGTGTCGGGTATCATGCCGAGGGTTATGGTGAGGTTTCCGTTGCGGCAGCGAAGCTCGTCTATCATTGCCTTTTCGGAAACGCCCTTCTTCATGCAAAGCTCGTAGGTAAGCTCGTACATCGTACCCATGCGCACAGTTCTTACATGGTCAAGGCGGAAATATGCGGTGTGCTTTTTCAGCACCTCGTCAAAAATGCCGTTGTAGTCGAGATCCTCAGGCACGGATATCCTGAGCTGTCTGCGATTCTTGCCGCCGGGGAGCAGCTTCTCCGCAGCAATCACAACGATGCCGAGGACGATGGTGAGCGCCAGTGCATATCCGAGGTAGCCCATGCCCGAAACGAGACCTGCCGCCATGCCCATGAACAGCATGCAGATATCACGGGAGCTGCCCGGGATGGAGCGGAATCTCACAAGGCTGAACGCACCTGCCGCCGCAACGCCTGCGCCGATGCTGCCGTTCACCATGGTGATGACAGCGGCAACGATAGTCGGCATAATTATGGATGTGACCATCATGTACTTCGAGGGTCTGTCAGCGCCCAGTCTGTACACCACGGCACAGATGATGCCGCACAGCAGCGTTATGCCGATGGTGATAAGGGCGGTGGGCAGCCCCGAAAGTATATCGGTCCTGTTGAGAATCAGTTCAGTCATGTCAGTATTTCCTTTCCGCTGCGGACAGCGTTCATATAGATATTGCCGTATTTCGAGAATGATGTGGGATAGATCTTGAGCTCTGAAAGCATCGCCGCAAGCTCACGGGGAATAGCGCCGTCGGATTTTATCTCCATCAGGCGGTAATCGCTGACCCCTGTATCGAGGTGCGATACATCGCTGTCGCTTGATAGAGTCATATCCTCCCATCTGCTGCGGATGTTGTTATCTAGTGTAACACGCAGCTGCGGATATTGCTTCGAAAAAAATGCCAGCCTGTCGTAGGCGAGATATACTCTCGGCAGCGGCTTGTAGCGCTGCATCAGGAAATCTATCTCCGCAAATATCTGCTCCGTGATCGGGGTGTTGACCGACGGCGGCTTTACGCCGTTCATTATGTAATCCATCGCCTCACGGTATGGGAGAGTTATCCTGCGCTTGTACACCACTCCACGGTATTTTTTCTTTATCTCTAGGAATACCTGCTGCTCTCCGTCGGCGTTGCCGTAGCTTCTGAGCCTCAGCTTTTCCTTGTACTTCGGCTTGTCGAGCGAGCGCTGTATGAAATAGAAATCCTCCGTGTCGAGGTAGAGGTTGCATATCGTGTAATCGCCGTAGCGGTCGGGGGTAAGCAGCTCTCCTGCCATGGATAGCAGCTTTTCCGCCTGTTCCTCCGTTATCAGATATTTGGTTTCATATCTGCGGAAGCTCTGTATGTAGCTCATAGTATAGTCCTTATGGATGAAATAGTAGGGTGCTGAACACTTACAAATAAGTTTAACATTTCTGTGTGAAAATGTATATTATATATCCTATGAAAAAATCGTACAAATCTATTTTTGATAGGTTTCAACATCATCTGAAAGATCGTTGAAAGAAACGCTCACCGCAAGGGTGTTGTTGATAACTTCAGCGTTCACATCCGCATTCATTTTCTGCGCCAGCAGCTTCACGATATAAAGTCCCAGACCTGCGCCGCTGCCGCTTCGGGAGCTGTCCGCCCTGTAGGTGCGCTCGAAAAGGCGTTCGGGGTCGGGGATGGAATCGGGGCGCAGTTCGTTTTCGAAGCATATCACACAGCCGCTTTCCGTTTCGGAGAGCCTCAGCGCAAAGCTACCCTGTGCGTGCTTCAGGATATTGTTCAGCAGGTTGCTCAGCATGCGGGAGAGCATCGAAGGCTCTGCCATGGCGAAAACGCTCTTTTCGGGGAGCAGGATATCGGGCGTGAAGCCTGCTGAGGTCACCACCGCCTCGTTATCGAGGATGAACTCTATCAGCGCTGCGGTGATATCAATGCGGCTGAGCTGCGGTGTGCTGCTGTCGCTTTCCAGCACGGCAAGCTCGAAGAATTCATCCGCCATCTGCTTCATCAGATCCGATCTTTCGGTGCAGATACGCAGATACTCGCTGCCCTTTTGCGAGAGCTGCTCGGTATTCTGCAGCATCTGCAGATTGCCCTTTATGACGGTGAGCGGCGTACGCAGATCATGCGCTATATCCGATACCGACTGCTTCATTATGCGCTCGGTCTGCTCCGATGTAAGCTTCAGCTGCTTCTGGTAATCGAGATTCTTGTTCATCTCAGCGGCAAGCGCAGTGAGATCCTTATCCACAAGCTCCACTGTAAGCTGCCTGTTGTAGCTTTTGTCACGGGTGAGAGGAAGCTCAGCCTTCATCGCACGAAGCTGCTTTTTAAGGATGTGCGCCCTTATCAGCAGCGCCGCACACAGGATGGCGAGTACAATGCACACCACCCATAAGATGCCCTCTGTCATTCCTGCGCCTCCTTAAAACGGTAGCCGATGCCCCAGACGGTCTCTATGAAGTCCTGTCCCGAAGCCTTTTTCAGCTTGCTTCTGAGGTTGCTGAGATGCACGTTTATGGTGTTGTCCTCGTAATAATATGTATCGTTCCATACGGATTCGTACAGGTTCGCTTTGGAGTACACCTTCTTCGGATGCTCCATAAACAGCTGCAGCAGCATCAGCTCCTTTGCCGTAAGCTGTACAGGCTCGCCGTTGTAGGCGACGCTCTTGTCTGTAACGGAAAGGGTAAGCCCGCCGCAGGAGAGCATTCCGCCCGATACGCTGCCGCTCCTTCTCAGCACCACCTGAATGCGCACCAGCACCTCGTTCAGATCGAAGGGCTTCAGGATATAGTCGTCCGCACCTAGCTTCAGCACCTCCAGCCGTGTTTCCAGCATGGATTTTGCGGAAAGCACGATAACAGGCGCATCGGAATATCCACGCAGCTCTGCGATAAGCTCCTCGCCGCTCTTTTCGGGCAGCATCAGATCCATCAGCACCAGATCGTAATCCTGCCTTTTCAGCAGCAGGGAAGCGCTCCTGCCATCGGGCGCAGTTATGGTCTCACAGCCGTTCTGTTTAAGAAAATTGGAGAGCAGCTCCAGTATCTGGGCGTCGTCCTCCACGATAAGTATCCTGTTCATATTTCACCTCTGAAAGCTAATTGATGATACAATTAAGTATAGCATATCGGCACATCAAAGTCAAACAAAAGCGCCGCAGCAGGAATACTGCCGCAGCGCTTAGGATATATTACTTTTCGGTCTTGTCGCAGTAGCAGATTCCGAGACCTACAGTGGTCATGTAAACTCTGCCGTATACGTTCATATCGCCGCTGATGAGGCCGCCGTTGCCCGTGCCGCCGAACTGATGAGCGTCATCGTTGCAGCGCTCCCATGTGGCGCCGTTGTCCTCGGACATATAGAGACCCTTAGAGTCGTTTGTGTCAACTGTGCCGTAGATGTAGATAACGTAGGGATCGCCCTCGTTCTTGGCCTTGCCGAGGCTGACTGCCTCGCAGCTCTTAACGCCGTTTACCTTTTCAAATGTGGCGCCGAAATCCTTTGTCACATAAAGGTTGATGGCAGGAACATAGAACACGCCTGTTTCGGTGGGGGATACAGCAATGCGTCTTTCTGTCAGGAACAGATCGTTGCCTATCCTCTCGAAGCTCTTGCCGCCGTCCTTGCTGACATACAGCTTTTCGCTGCCGCAGGCATAAACGACATTGGGATCAATGTTATCGCCTAAGAGGTACATATTCTGACCCATCAGACCCTCGCACTGAGTCCATGTCTCGAAATCCTCGGTGTAGTATGCGTAGAAAGCGTTTGCGGGGCTCCATATCAGTCTGGAGCCGTCAGCGGTGAGAGCCACTGTGCCGCTGTGGCAGGTCTGACCCTTTACGGGAGGTCTCTTTACACGCTGCCAAGTTGCGCCGCCGTCGGTGGTGTAGGTGACGATCTGCTCACTGTCGCTGCCGCCTGTCTTTGCCATTACGTTTCTGTTCTGTGCGGCGATGGTGATGCTGGTGGTGGAGCCTATCATATCCTTGTGGCGGATAGCGGGGGTGTAGATATCCTCATGCACGAAGCCGTCGTAGTCCAGCGCTGCGGTGTGCAGGGGATGATCGGGCAGGGAAACGATGTCCATGGGAACGGTCTCCTCGATGCCTCTGGAGTTGAAGTAGAACTCGGGGGCAGCGTCCCAGATGTTGTCGCAGGCGAAGATGCCGTTACCGCTCGTTACCATGATCTCATCCGCATCAAACGGATTCATGGCGAGGGAGCTGCACCAGTGGATAGCACAGCCGTCGATCCAGGGCATGCCGTTGTTGGTCATGGTCATGCTGTCGTTTACATTGGTCCAGGTCTTGCCGCCGTCGGTGGTGGTGTAGAAGATATCGCCGTAGGAGCCGTTGGGCTGAACAGACCAGGTCTGTGTTGTAACAAGCACCATGCGGTCGTCGTTGTTGGGGTCGATCACGATATCGCCGAAGGGTGAGCCTGCGGGAGCGATGTTCTCCGCTGTGCCTGCGTCGATGTCGTACTTATAAACAGAGCCGTTGGACTGATTCCACGGGCCTTCCTTATCGCCGTAAACGACGTAGACATTGCCCTCGGAGTCCAGCTTCATGCGCTGGGGCATAGCGTCGATGCTGCCCTCAACGACTTCCCATGTAGCGCCTGCGTCCTTCGAGATATAGAAGCTGTCCTCAGCCTGAGAAACGCCTGCGTAGATGGTCTGGGAAGCACCGCCCGAAGCGCTGTCGGGATCGAACATGATAATGTTGATGCCGTTCTTGTTTGTGGTGTTTGTAACGGGGAAGGAGTAAACGGGATCCCATGTGAGACCGCCGTCCACGGACTTCAGCATGCCGCCTGTGTGTCCGCCTGCAAAGAGGATATCAGGGTTATTGGGGTCGATGGCAAGGCGCTCGCCGTTGCCTCTGCCCATGCCGTTGCCGTGTACCTTTATCATGCTTGTGAGGTCGATCACGGTGAAGGTCTCGCCGTAGTCCTCGGATTTCAGCAGGCAGGTCTTGCCGCCGCTGAAGTATTCGGTACCTGCCAGCAGGTAAACCTTTGCGGCGTTGGTGGGGTCTACAGCCAGTGCGCTGATGCCCATAAGTCCCACGTCGTCCTCGGATACCCAGTAGTTGAGGGACTTCCACTGCTGTGCGGATTCATCCCAGCGGTAAGCGCCGCCCACGTCTGTGCGGGCATAGTAAACGCCCTCCTCGCAGGTGCTGAACACGCCTGTTACGAAACCGCCGCCGCCCACGGATACCTGACCGTAGGTCCAGCCTGTATCAACGGTCTGCTGAGTGTTATCAGTGCCGCCGATTGTTTCAGAGCCGCTCTGCTCGCCGCCTGCTGCGGAGGAATCGTTATTTCCCTTACAGCCTGTCATCAGCGAAAAGCACATCACAACGGATGTCATAGCGGCAAAAATGCGTTTTGTAGTTGACTTCATATCTTACTCCTTAAAATATAAGTGTATTTTTTCCAATACATCCCTTATTATAGCATACTCCGCAGGATTTGTCTATACAAAATGCGACATTGAAATATCATTTTGCGGCAGGATGAGAAAAAAGCCTGAGAAATGATCTCAGGCTTTTTGTAGCTTATGTAATTTAAATTACAGGCTCTTGATGATCTCGCCCATCATGCCGGGAGCTGCTGCGATAGCATTGGACTCGTCGGTATCAATGTGCATAGCGTCAGCGAACTTGTCGCTTACTCTTACAACAACGTCGCCGAGGATAGCTGTTCTGCCGTTGGTGGTGCACTTTACCCAGACAACATCCTTGTTCTGGATGCCGAGCTTCTCAGCTGTCTCGGGGATCATGTGGATGTGGCGCTGTGCAACGATAACGCCTTCCTTGATCTCAACCTCGCCTGCGGGGCCTCTCAGGATGCAGCCGGGAGTGCCTGCAACATCGCCGCTCTCCTTGATTGCGATGCCGAGACCGATGAAGCGAGCGTCTGTAGCGGACAGCTCAACCTGATCTGCGGGACGTACGGGGCCGAGGATGGATACGTTTGCAAGCTCCTTCTTAGGGCCTACAACAGTGATGCGCTCCTCACAAGCGTACTGACCGGGCTGGGAAAGATCCTTCTTCTTTGTAAGCTCATGGCCCTTGCCGAACAGGATCTCGAGAGTCTCCTGTGTAACGTGAGCGTGACGTGCGGATGTTTCGATAAGAATTTCTGCCATTTTAGTGTTCCTCCGATATTGTTTTTTCTGTTGTGCCTTGATCTGCGGCACATACTATGTTTTCATTATACTACTTTCTCGCAGAAAAATCAATACACAAAAGGAAAATATGTTAAAAAATTATCGTTGAGCCGCTGTATCATCCCAGTGTATAGGTGACGGTGTTGCTTATCGGCACATACTGTCCCGAAACAAAGGCGGTAAGATATATCTCGTAGGTTCCCGGGGAATCGGAGAAATATCGGTAGCTCAGCTCGTTTTCCGCATTGCGGTGCAGCACCTGATCGCCGTTGCGCAGCACCATCCAGCCGAGATTGCGGTAGCCCTCAACCTCGGGACGGTGTACGGTGTGATCCTCATCCATCGTGATGGTGACGGGATCCTCTATCACGATACTGTGCTTTTCCCTTTCGTTCCATGAAAGGAAATCAAACTTCTCGCCGTTTACGATGACATCGGCGGTGCAGTTCTTCAGGGTGCCGTTTGCTTCATAACCCACCAGTGAGCCTGCTCTGGTGCCTGTAACGCTTCCGCTGACGTTTACCTTCTGATAGCTGCAGCATATCGACTGACCAGTGACTATGCCTACATTATCTCTGCCCGAAATATCTGAGTCAACGAAATTCAAGTCTTTGACGCCGCAGTAGGTCGCCCAGCCGAGGAAGCCGATATTGCTGTAGTCGCTGTCGATAGTCACACCGCTGATGGTATACCCATTTCCTACAATGGAGCCTTTAAAAGGGTGATCGCTCGCCCAGCCCATTGGCGCCCATTCGTATCCCGAGAGATCAATGTCGTTTTTCAGCTCAATAACGAAGTATGTGGCTGGCTGAGTATTCTGATAATAGCAGACGCTTGCAAGCTCCTCGGGAGTGCTTACGGGGAAATAGCCCTTTCTCACATATTCGTCAAGATAATCGGGATCTGCAAGGAAGGGGATATCACCGTAATCCTGCAGCCTTGTCCAGCCGTCTTCATCCGGGTATCGGGAGAGCAGTTCCTCACATTCTTTCATGGTCTGCTTATAAAGCAGATGCTTTTTGTATCTTTCGGAATCCTCGGAGACGATCCAGAACAGATCTTCATCTGTCATCAGCAGGAACGTATTATCCTCGTATATGGCGGTATATTCGTCATTGCCGATGGTCAGCAGGATGCTGTCGATCTGTGCTTCTGCGGTGTAGCGGTGTTTTTTTCCGTTGATAGTAACTTTGTCGGCAGTGAATATCCACTCTTCATCAAGATCTTCAAGGTTGTACCAGGTGCCTATGAGAAGGGACGGATCCATGCCATTTTCGGCGAGATATGCCTTTTCGGCGCTGCTGCCGCTGCGGAATAGCTGCATGGAGATGCCCGATTCGATCAAGTACAGTGTATCTTTTTCGACTCTGATGCTTATAGGCAGCTCCTCGATGGATGCTGTTATGATGATGCGACAGCCGTTAAGCTGAAATTCTCCCAGCTCCTCGTATTCACCATCGTAGAAGATG
Source organism: Oscillospiraceae bacterium (assembly GCA_045532595.1). Lineage (GTDB taxonomy): Bacteria > Bacillota > Clostridia > Oscillospirales > Ruminococcaceae > CAG-115. The sequence continues at coordinate 13,592 of JAZSGG010000085.1, forward strand.
CTGATAATATTGTTTTTAAAGGATAATCCGTATTCGGTGCCTGCCTGCACCCATTCGCCGTTCAGGGATATCTCACAGGACTTTTCTTCCTGCGGATATGCGTTGATATCTTCGTATGTGAGGCTGCCGTCTGCGTTGAGCGATATATCGGGGGACATGTTGTTGTCGAAGGTGAAGATAACGCCGTCGGTGACGCTCAGCACAAAGCCGTTTTCATCCACCCAGGTGCCGTCGGGCAGGGAGATATCCTCGGTTACGCTGACAGCTTTATTTTCGGACGGATCGCCTGTTTCCTGTGTGAGAGTAGTCGCTGCGGGGACATCCTCAGTTTCCTCTGCGGAAGCCGCAGGGGAGGGAGGCAGAGCCTCAGTGGTCTGCTCCTGCGTTTCGGAGGCTGCCGTGGTCTCGTCCGCTGCGGAGCTGTTGCCCCTGTAGCTGCAGCCGCACAATGCTATGCACAAGAGAACGGCAATGCTGCTGCGGAATATATTTTTCATAGTATCATTCCTTTACTATAATAAATTCGTATTGTCAACTATACTTTATCACTTATGCGGAGTTTTGTCAAGATTTTCTTGCTGCCCCCTTGATTTTTATTATATAGTATGATATAATGTGAAACTGATAGTGACAATCAAAATCAATTTCAGAGGAGTGAGCATTACGGACAGGAACACCTACAACACAAAGCAGCGTGACGAGATAGTAGAGTTCTTCAGCCGCCACAGGGGCAGCTGCTTCACCGCAAAGGAGCTTATCCGCAGCGGCGAGATAACCGTCGGCGAGGCTACGGTGTACCGCACGCTCTCGAAGCTTGCGAATCAGGGCGTGCTGAAGCGCTATACAGGCGACGGCGCAGGCGCATCCTATCAGATAAACGACAGCGAGGAATGCTCCTCCCACTTCCACCTGAAGTGCGAAAAATGCCAGAAGCTCATCCACATGGACTGCGGCTTCATGGCGGATATGAAAAAACATATAGAAAGCAGCCACAATTTCACTGTGGATATCGGAAAGACGGTCATCTACGGGCTTTGCGGCGAATGTGAGAACGAAACAGGAAAAGAGGACTAAAATGAAAAAGCTGATAACAGGTATACTTGCGGCAGCCATGCTGCTTTCTATAAGCGGCTGCGTGGCTGTTGAGGCGCCCGATGCTGAGCAGAAGCTCTCAGTAATTACTACGATATATCCTGCCTATGATTTTGCACGTCAGGTATTCGGAGATACGGCGGATGTGACTCTGCTGCTGAAGCCCGGTACAGAGAGCCACACCTATGACCCTTCCGCAAAGGATATCGTCAACATAAACAACTGCGATCTGTTCATCTACAACGGCGGTGAATCCGATCAGTGGGTCAGCAGCATACTTGACGGTGCGGATGATATCAACACCCTGCGTATGATGGATGTGGTGGAGCTCCGTGAGGAGGAGCACACCGAGGGCATGCAGACAGAGCATGACCATGAGGAACACGAGCATGAGCATGAGGAAGATGTATATGACGAGCACATCTGGACATCCCCGAGGAATGCGATCGACATAGTTTCAGCGGTGGCGGCAAAGGCTTGTGCGATATCGCCCGAAAATTCAGATATCTATAATCAGGCGTCGGGCGATTACATCACGCAGATGTTAAGTCTTGCCGTGAGCTTTGATGCGCTTCTTGCAGATGAAGAGCGTTACTTTATATTCGGCGACCGTTTTCCGCTGCTGTATTTCTTTGAGGAATATGATCTGAATTATTACGCAGCTTTCCCGGGTTGCGGCAGCAACGTGGAGCCTTCCGCACAGACCATCTCCTTCCTGCTGGAAAAGCTGGGCGGCGAGGATGTTATCCCTGCGGTGTTTACTATCGAGCTTTCTAACGGTCAGATAGCCGATACTCTCGCAGAGGACAGCGGACTTCCCGTGTACGAATTCCATACCTGCCACAATATCACAGCGGATGATTTTGCCGCAGGTGAGACCTATGTCTCGCTGATGGAGAGGAACTACGAAACGCTGAAAACTGTACTTTCATGAGGATATTATGGCACTTATAAAAACAGACAACATAACGCTGTCATACGAGAATATGACGGTAATTGATAATATGAGCTTTGAGGTGAACAGCGGCGATTATCTCTGCATCGTGGGAGAGAACGGCAGCGGCAAGAGTACGCTTATGAAGGCGCTGCTTTCGCTGAAAAAGCCTGTGAGCGGCTCCATCAGCTTCGGCGACGGACTGAAGCACAGGGAGATCGGCTATCTTCCGCAGCAGACGGGTGCGCAGAAGGATTTCCCTGCAAATGTGGGGGAGGTCGTGGTATCGGGCTGCCAGAATTCCATGGGCCTGAGACCGTTTTACTCCGCAAAGGAGCGTGCGCTCGCCATGGAGAACATGATGAAGCTTGGCGTGTGGGATCTGCGCAAGCGTTCCTACCGTGAGCTTTCGGGCGGTCAGCAGCAGCGTGTGCTGCTTGCAAGAGCGCTCTGCGCCACAAAGAAGCTGCTGCTTCTGGACGAGCCTGTTTCGGGTCTCGACCCGATGGTGACCTCCGAGATGTACAGCATGATCTCAGGCATAAACAAAAGCGGCGTTACCGTTGTGATGGTAACGCATGATATATCTGCGGCGCTGCAGTATGCGAGCCACATCCTCTGCCTGCGCTCTGGCGAATGGTTCTTCGGCACACGTCAGGAGTTTATGGAAAGCGACGCTTCGGCGTTCCTCAGAGGAGGTGACGAGGCATGATAGAGATGATAAGCGATATGCTCGCAACCCCTGTTCTGCTTCGTGCGCTGATAGTGGGAATACTTGTTTCGCTGTGCGCTGCGCTTCTCGGCGTGACGCTCGTGCTGAAGCGCTATTCTATGATAGGCGACGGATTATCACACGTCGGCTTCGGTGCGCTTGCCATCGCAACTGTCATGAATGTGGCGCCCATGGCGGTGGCTATCCCCGTTGTGATTGCGGCGGCGTTCATTCTGCTGAGGCTTTCGGGCAGCGGCAAGATAAAGGGCGATGCGGCTATCGCACTGATATCCACTGCGGCGCTTGCTATAGGCGTTATGGCGGTGTCTGTGTCCGATGGAATGAACGTGGATATCAACAGCTATCTTTTCGGCAGCATCGTTTCCGTCGGCAGGGAGGACGTGGTTACCAGCGCACTGCTTGCCGTGGTGGTGATAGCGGTGTTCATCTTCTTCTATACAAAGATATTCGCCATCACCTTTGACGAAAGCTTTGCAAAGGCAACAGGCACAAACGTCGGAGCCTACAACATGCTGATAGCTCTGCTGACGGCGGTGACCATCGTTATCGGTATGCGCCTGATGGGCAGCATGCTGATATCCAGCCTGATAATCTTTCCTGCGCTCTGTTCCATGCGGGTGTTCAAGAGCTTCCTGTCCGTGACGGTATGCTCTGCGGTTATCTCGGTGGTGACCTTTATAGCAGGCATGCTGATATCCTATATGGCGGATACCCCTTGCGGCGCAAGCATCGTCTGCGTGAACATCGTGGTGTTTGCGGTGTTCTTCGCAGTGGGAAAGATGATCGGCAGATGCAGGAGGTAACGCTATGAGTAAGCTTAAAATTGCGCTGCTTCAGATAATGGATGGCGGCTCGCTTTCCGCAAACCTGCGCATCGGTCTG
>JAZSGG010000111.1:0-39145 GCA_045532595.1 Oscillospiraceae bacterium
TGAGTCCACATGGACTTGTAAAGCTCCATGCCCTGCCCACGGACAGCCATGTCAGCGGAGCCGACCATGCCCCACCAGCCGCCGTCCCAGTGGTCGTTGATGATTACATACATATCTGCGTCGAGTGCGAAGTTCACGATCTCCTCAACTCTTGCCATAAGGCGCTCGTCGATGGTGTAATCGCCGCTCTCGAAGTTCATGCCGTTTGTCCATGCGATGGGGATACGGATGGTATCGAAGCCTGCGTCCTTCATGCCCTGGATCATTTCGGGTGTGGTGTAGGGCTGACCCCAGCCGGTTTCCATATCGCCGGGGTTCATTCCTGCGAGATAGCCGCCGTGGTTGTACGCCTCAAGGGTGTTGCCGAGGTTCGTGCCGTTGCCCATCAGTCGGATGACTTCAAGGGATGTGAGGTTGTTGCCCTCAGGTGCGTCTGTGCCTGCATTGCCTGCATCAGTAGAGACTGTGCTGTCTGTGGATGTATCATCCGCAGGTGCAGAGGACTGCTCTGTGCCTGCGCAGCCTGTCAGCAGCATAGCAGCCGCCAGGAACACTGCGGATACCGCAGTGCGTAATTTTCTGAGCTTCATGTAGATTCCTCCTGTGATGTTGTCGGATAGCCTCCGACGGGATATGTAATCGTTTTACCAAAAACATTATACTTATTTTAACATGGAATGTATATAAAATCAAGCACTTTTGTGATAAAAAACTGACTATTTTTCATAATTTATGGCAGAGAAGTGCTGATACAGCATCAGAAAAGGATTTGCGCAGTTTTAAAAAGTATTGACAAAGGCAGGGATTTGTGTTAAAATAATCAGGTATCATGCCGGTATGATGGAATTGGCAGACGTGACGGACTCAAAATCCGTTGGTGGCAACACCGTGTGGGTTCGACCCCCACTACCGGCACCATTTTTAAAGTTAGGAGTGAGGAGTTGTTGAGGTCGGCTACGCCGACATTATTTCAATTTTTCCTCTTTTATGACTCATCTTTGTTTTCGTGATAACAACAAAAGGAGTGGCGGAATGAGAAAAGTAGGCTCCATCATGTGCTTTGCGGTGGCTGCCGCAAGCGTTATCTTCGGGCTGTTTGCAAAAGGCTCAGGCGGATGGTTCTTCAGCCTTGCGATCTTCCATAATGTTGAGAACGGCACGTTTCTCGGCCTTATCGGAAACATCTTCGGCGTTCTGCTGACTCTGGGCGGCTTTGCCGTGACAGGCTGGTTCGGTCTTTCAAAGAACGATAAAAAGGCGCTGATAAGCTCCGCTGCGATGCTGGCGCTGTGCGTGCTTTCGCTTATCATCTCCATCTGCACCCGTGATTTTTCCATCGGCGATATCCTTATTGCAGCGCCGCCTGCACTTATCCTTATTGATCTGTTCAGATCCCACTGACATACATAGCAAAGACCTGAGAAGCTTCTCAGGTCTTTTTCATTTCCGCACGCCGCTCTTTTATGCCACGGAGTATCGCAGCCTTTGCGGCGAGAGCCTGTTCCTCTGTGGCAGGCTGAACACCTTCGAGAGGGTAGGGGAGCGAGAGCTTTTCGTACTTCGCCACACCCATCACATGATACGGCAGGACATCCAGCGCCTTTACGCTGCGCAGACCGCCGATGAAGCGCCCCAGCCTGTAAAGCGGCTGTTCGTCGGTGGTGATATCAGGCACCACAACGTGTCTTATCCACATCGGCACTCTGTTTTCCGCAAGATATTCGGCAAAGGCTAGAACGCTGCGGTTGCCCTGCTGAGTAAGCTCGGTGTGCTGTTCATCGTCGATGTGCTTTATATCCAGCAGCACAAGGTCTGTGGACTTTATAAGGCGGTCAAACTCAGGGCGTGCAGCCTCGGAAAAGGTGATTCCCGAGGTGTCGAGGCAGGTGTGGATGCCCCTTTCCTTTGCCGCCTCAAACAGCGCAGTCACGAACTCTATCTGCATCAGCGGTTCTCCGCCTGTGACGGTTATTCCGCCCTCACGGTAGAACTCCCTGCAGCTTTCGTACTGGCTGAGAAGCTCCTCTACAGTGGTTTCTGTGCCTGCTTCGGTGTCCCATGTATCGGGATTATGGCAGTATTTGCACCGCAGCGGACATCCCTGCATGAACACCACAAAGCGTATTCCCGGGCCATCCACCGTGCCGAAGGATTCTGTTGAGTGTATAAGTCCTTTAAGCATGGTATCACCTACTTTTCTTTGAACGGATATTGTCTATTATAGTCAGAATGACTGCACCCGTAAAAGAAATACCTGATATGGGCATCGCCACGGAGAATACCTCCCATGTGGACGCAGTTGATGCAGTGAAAACAGCTATCCAGAATATCAGCACAGACACTGCAAATATCACCCATAATGCAATTGCTGCTTTCTTCATGAGTATGTCCTTTCCGTTAGTATATCAGCTAAGGGGCGGATGAACTTTCCGCCCCTTGAACTATGTTTTATATCTTAGTATGGAATGTTCTTGCGATAACATCATCCTGCTGCTCTTTTGTCAGCTTGTTGAAGTTCACCGCATAGCCCGAAACTCTGATAGTGAGCTGCGGATACTTCTCGGGATGAGCCTGTGCGTCCAGCAGAGTCTCTCTTGTGAACACGTTTACGTTGAGATGATGTCCGCCCTTCATTGCGTAGCCGTCCAGAAGGGATACAAGGTTGTCTATCTGAAGCTTGTTGTTATCCATATTGTTCTCCTTTCGTGGCGGGGGAGAGGTGTTATTCCTCGCCGTCCAGCCCCTTGTGCAGAGTTGGTACGCTGCACGCCGTATTGCCCTTGCAGCAGTCGGTGCTGTTCATTGTCTGAGTGGTGATATCCTCGCCCTCGGCGGTGACGTTTATGTGCGCCGAGCCGCTCAGACACAGGCTGTCAAGCATCTCTGCGAGCTTTCTTGCTTCGTCGTTACTGCACATCGGCAGCCGCCTTCTTCAGCTCTTCCTCGGAGATATCGAGGTCGATATCCAGATCCTCCAGCATGGAGAGACCAGCCTTGCCGAGTGCGTCAGGCACGATGGAGAAGGTGTTTGAGATACCGTCCTGTGCGTGCTTGAAGGGCAGCTTAGCAACGGAGCTGAGGGACGCTGCAGCGCCGTGAGTATCTCTGCCGTGCATGGGGTTAGCACCCGGTGCAAGCGGAACGCCCATCTTTCTGCCATCGGGGGTGTTGCCTGTCTTCTTGCCGTAAACCACGTTGGAAGTGATGGTGAGGATAGACATTGTGGGAACGCCGTGTCTGTAGGTGTGGTGGCGCTTTATCTTCTCCATGAAGGTCTCCACGATGTCAACTGCGATGCTGTCCACACGGTCGTCGTTGTTGCCGTACTTCGGGAAGTCGCCCTCCACCTCGTAGTCCACGATGATTCCGTCCTCGTCACGGATGCACTTTACCTTTGCGTACTTGATGGCGGAAAGGGAGTCTGCCACAACGGAAAGTCCTGCGATACCTGTTGCGAAATAGCGCTTTACCTCTCTGTCATGCAGAGCCATCTGCAGTCTTTCGTAGCTGTATTTATCATGCATATAGTGGATGACGTTCAGAGTGTTCACATACAGCTCTGCCAGCCAGTCCATCATCTGGTCGTACTTTTCCATTACATCGGCGTAGTCGAGATAATCGCCCTCGACTGCTCTGTACTTGGGAGCGACCTGTATCTTCAGGCGCTCGTCCACACCGCCGTTGATGGCGTAGAGCAGGCACTTTGCGAGGTTTGCTCTCGCACCGAAGAACTGCATCTCCTTGCCAACTCTCATGGAGGATACGCAGCAGGCGATAGCGTAGTCGTCGCCGTGGGTAACACGCATCAGGTCATCGTTCTCATACTGGATGGAGGAGGTCTTGATGGACATCTTCGCACAGTATTCCTTGAACTTCTGCGGCAGCCTTACAGACCACAGAACGGTCAGGTTAGGCTCGGGCGCAGGGCCGAGGTTATTCAGCGTGTTGAGATATCTGAACGAGTTCTTTGTTACCAGCGGCTTACCGTCGATATTGACGCCGCCGATGGACTCGGTAACCCAGGTGGGGTCGCCCGAGAAAAGCTCGTTGTATTCGGGAGTTCTTGCGAACTTCACCAGTCTCAGCTTCATGATGAAGTGGTCGATATATTCCTGAGCCTGCTCCTCGGTGATGAGGCCTCTGTGCAGGTCACGCTCGATGTAGATGTCAAGGAAGGTGGAGGTACGTCCGAGGGACATAGCCGCACCGTTCTGCTCCTTTACTGCAGCGAGGTATCCGAAATACAGCCACTGGATAGCTTCCTTCGCATTGGCAGCGGGGCGGGAGATATCAAAGCCGTAGATGCTGCCGAGCTGCTTCAGCTCATCCAGCGCTCTTATCTGCTCGGAAAGCTCCTCACGCAACTGGATGTTCTCGCTTGTCATACGCTTGGGAGCGGTGTCGAGCTGCTGCTTCTTGTCCTCGATGAGCATATCCACGCCGTAGAGAGCAACTCTGCGGTAATCGCCGATGATGCGGCCTCTGCCGTAAGCGTCGGGCAGACCTGTGATGATAGCGGATTTTCTCGCAAGGCGCATCTCGGGAGTATATGCGCCAAAAACGCCCTGATTGTGGGTCTTTCTGTACTTGGTGAAGATATCTACGACCTCGTCGTCCACCTCATAGCCGTTCTGCGAGCAGGCGGCCTGCGCCATTCTTATGCCGCCGAAGGGCTGCAGCGAGCGCTTGAAGGGCTTGTCCGTCTGGAAGCCTACTATCTGCTCCAGCTCCTTATCGAGATATCCCGCACCGTGGGAGGTGATGGTGGATACCACCTTTGTATCCATATCCAGCACGCCGCCTGCGGCTCTTTCCTTTTCGGAAAGCTCCATTACCTGCGCCCACAGCTTCTTTGTTGCCTCTGTGGGGCCTGTGAGGAAGCTCTCGTCGCCCTCGTACAGGCTGTAGTTGCACTGGATGAAGTCACGCACGTTTACGTTGTCACACCATTTTCCTGTGTGAAAGCCTTTCCATTCTTCTGCAAAAACACTCATGATATATACTTCCTTTCAGTCTGCGTTCTCTTTATCTCGCAAGCAGACAAGGTGTTGTTGTTTATAAGCGGACAGGCACAGTTTCTTGTGTTTCTGTCATTATTATAATACCATATATGCGGCGCATTGTCAAGCAGAACTTGCTTCCATTATTTGATGGATATGGTTATTCCATGGTGCTTTTCAGAGGCTTAACAGGCATTTTAGGGAGGGTTTTCGGCAACATTGACAAAAAATTAACACAAAAGTCGGAATATTTCTCACCCCACTAAAGTAAAGGGGTTGCATTTTCTATATCTATATGATAAAATTTATACATTAAACAATATTAATGTACAAAATCAACAAATTAGTATCGTTATAATTTATACATTCCCATTTGTGCAGAAAAAGGAGGCTGTTATGCCTGCATATACTGTAGAAAGTGCCAGAAGCTCAAAGACCGACGAGCGCTTCGGCTTTGAAACACGGGGGCGCTTCCGCTGTGCCTACAGCACGGAAAAGTTCTATATGCTACTGATAGCGGTGGTGTACGCCGTAGGTATGGTAAGCATCGCTACGGGAATGCTGGCGCTGTTCAGCCGCGGCGAGGATGAAGCGCTGATGTGTGCCATTTCCATCATCGTTCTGTGGGCAATATGGACGGCGGCGGGGGCTGTGGCGTTCAGGCTGCTGATGTTCGGCAGCGAGTATCAGTACAGCGCCGATGACGACAAGATGACCATCCGCCACGGCAGCAACAGCATGGATATCTTCTATTACAACGTGCTTTCCGTGCGGTATGAGCCGCTGGAGCTTTTCAGAAAGCAGCGTGGCTTTGTGGTAACTGTGGTGACGAGGAAATCCACCAACGTGTTCAGGATGCTGTATCGCCGTCTGGATGCAAGGATGGTGCCTGAGAACACGCCGTTTGCGATACTGGAGGAGCGTGCGGGTCTGAAAACACCGCCCGATTACGATCTTGTCATACGCCATCATCGTGAGAAGATGACCGACCGTGAGCGTGAGCGTGAAGACGGAATGCTGGAGCGGCCCGTGATGCGCAGTCAGCAGCAGATAGCGGTGAACGCCGAGCCGCAGATAAGCTATGTGGAGAGCGAGGACGATTTCATCATTGCAAAGGGACGCTTTCATGTGCCGCACAGGCATGAGCTGCTGATAATAGTTCTGATATGCGCTCTTTTCATGGCTGCTGCTGTGTTGGGCGTGATCGTTAGCATAGCGATGCGGGATCCTTTGGCGATGCTGCTAATATGTGTGGTGTCGGTGATGCTCTGCGTGGCTGTTACGCGCATGGTTATCCGTGAGGAGTTGACTTACGAAGCCGATGGCAGGGAATTCCGTATAAGAGACAAAAAGGGAAACACCGAGACCATCTATTTCTGCGATGTGGAGAGCGTGGAGTACAAGCCGCTGATGCTGCTGTGGGTGCAGCGTGGCTATAAAGTCAGCATCAACACGAAATACCGCACCATCACCTACGATTGCCTGTTCCTTTCGAACAAGAAGCTGCAGAACACGCAGGATCTGCCCTTTGCGGTGATCGAGAAGAAGATAACAAAATAATAAGAAGCGGCAGAGAAAAAACTCCCTGCCGCTTTGCTGTTATTCAAATGTCAGACCGCTTATGGTGAGATTGTAGGTGACCGATGTGTACGGAACTTCCTCGCCGTTCACCATCAGCGCCATGCGGTAGCCTATCCAGCTTATTGTGGTCTCTGCCGCCACAAGACCGCATTCCTCCGTGCCGTATATCACAGAGCCTATCTCTGCGCCCTTCCAGCCGTTTTCGAGACCGTTTGCCGTAGTGCTGGTGGGGTCAAGCTCGATATCCACAGGCACCTCTACGATGCCGTTTTCCGTTTCAAGTCCGAGGGACTTCACATATACCTTGTAGGTGGCGGAGGTATCGGTGTTGATGAAGCCGAGATTCAGCATCTCGCTCTCCTTTGCAAAGGCGGAGGACTTTACGGAGTAGTCGCCGTCCTTTGTCATCTCCAGCACAGCGGAGGGACTGGGGCCGGGGTTCTCGGCCTGAGCGGAGATAACGAGCGTTGCGTAAGCGGTCTCTGTCACCGAGATATCCTCCTCGGGACGGAGCTGCTCATCGCCCTTTGTGAACTGCCATGCCTTCAGCTCAATATCCGCACCCGAGAAAACAAGGTAGATGTTGTGATTTCTGCCGTCAAACTGTGCGAAGTCTGCGGAGCGCACCTTAGCGTAGTCGGCGTTGTCAAACTCGATGAAGGCGACAGCTTCGCCTGCGATATCATCAAGGCGCACCTCGATGCGGCCCTTGCCCTTTACTTCTGCGGTGAAAGCGGATGCGCCGTAGCCGAAGTCCGCACCTCTCACATAGATCCATGCGCCGTCAGCGCTGCTCTTTGCTGCGGGATTTGCACCGTCTGTATAGCCGATATCGGCAGAGGTGAACATGGTCGCACCGCTGTTTTCGGCGTAGGGGTCAAGCAGCTTTATCTGAGCCACTCCGTTTCGTGTTGCGGCGGTTATCGGTATCTCGCCTGTAGCGGTGTCCATGGGGAGGTAGTCGACCATCAGGCTGCGGAAGCCTGCCGTGCCGCCTGTAAGCTCCTCTAAAAGCAGTGTGTGGTGGAGGATATAGTTTGTACCCTGATACTCGCAGAAATGGGTGTGGTTATTGCCCCAGCGCATGCCTGATTCGCCCTCTGCATTCTGACCCGAGTTGTAGAAATATGCGCCTCTGTACTGCCAGCTTTCTGAGTCAAGGGGAGTAGTTGTGGTGAGATAAGCCATGCTGCAGGTGGGCGGTGTGGGGATGCCCTCATAATCCCAGCCTGCGCCACGACCCTGCCAGTCGGTGCTGTAGGTGTAGTAGTAAGTGCCGTCGATGTAGTTCAGCTCGCTTGCCTCGAAGAAGTGCGGAGCGTCAATGGATACGAACTCGCTGTCAAAGGAGAGCATATCCTCGCCGAGCTTCACAATCTTAGGAATGTAGGTATGCACTGCTGCGCCCGATGCGGGAGTTCCGCCGCCGAAGCTGAGCCAGCCTGTGCCGTTCTCGTCGATGCAAACGCCGGGGTCAAAGGGTGCGGGGCAGTTCTCGAGACCCGGCATGTTCTGATATACCAGCGGAGCGCCGAGGGGGTCTGTCCAGCCTGTTACGGGGTCTGTGGAGGTGATAACGCCCACGCCCGAGCCGTTGTTGGAGAAGTAGAGATAGAAGTGGGTCAGGCCGTCATCCTCCACACGGGAAACGATGGAGGGCGCCCATGAATTATATATCCAGGGAGCGATCTCGCCTGTTTCTATCCTGCCGTGATATACCCAGTTCACCATGTCGTCGGTGGAGAATACCACCAGCGACTTTATCTGGTCGTAGTCGTTTACTGTGTCCTGCTCAGCCTGCTGGGTGTCGTTCGTGCCGTAGACATACAGCCTGCCCTCGTACTCAACGGCGGTGGGGTCGGCGCAGTATATGATGCCCGAAATGGGGTTTGCGTTGCGCTCGGTCTTATATACGTTTCCGCTCACTTCATCTATAACTATGCCGTTATTGAGGCTTTCCAGTATCTCCTCTTCGGTCACGTTGTCGGTGATGTCGGCGGTAGTGGTGCTGTCTGCTGCGGAGGTCTGTGCGCTTTCGCCGCTCTCATTTCCCGAGCAGCCCGAAACCAGCAGCATAGCCGCTGCGCAGAATAAAGCAAGTATCTTGTTTTTCATGGTGGCTCCTTTCATTCAGCCTGCATGGCGGAGGTCTTTGTTGCTTTTATTATAGCTGTAAGCTGTGCGGAAATCAATAGCGGATATTCGGATAATCCACTTTTTAATCATAATATGCACTTTTTCTGTTGACTTCGGCGCAGATATCAGCTATACTGTAAGCAGGGGGCGATATAATGTCACGAAAAAGGATAGCGGTCATCACCGCAAGGGCGGATGACTCAGAACAGAAAGACGTACTCTGCGGCATTGCGGAGGCTGCGTTTGCGGCGGATGCGGATGTGGTGGTGTATTCCAATATCTATAATCACTGGGCAGAGGACGAGCAGCTGAATTTCGAGAACATCATCTACACCCTGTTCGAGCCACGGTATTTTGACGGCGCAATAATCACCGCCGAGGCGTTCAGGGATATCTCGCTGCTGGACGGAGTTACGGAAAAGCTGCGCAAGGCAAAGCTCCCCACCGTTGTTATCGGTGCAGAGCTTGACGGCTTCGACAGCGTGTTTTCCGATGATGAAACGGATATGGAGCGCATAGCCGAGCATCTTATCACGGTGCATGGCTATACGGATATAGATATACTTACAGGCTTTGAGGACGATGCGGTGGCACGCAGACGTGCAGAGGGCTGCCTGCGTGCCTTTGAAAAGCACGGTGTCGAAAGCAGGCTGCATTACGGTAACTTCTGGAATGATTCGGGCGAGGCGCTTGCACAGCGCTATATCAGCGGCGAGCTGCCCATGCCGCAGGCGGTGATATGCACCAACGACCACATGGCATACGGGATCTGCGATGCACTCTCGGCGGCAGGAATATCCATCCCTGACAGGATAGCCGTCACGGGTTATGACTACACAGGCGGCAGGGTGTATCATTATCCGCTGCTTACCACCTATTACAGAAACAGGTGGAATCTCGGCAGGGATGCGGTGAACAGGCTGCTGGGCGTCAGTTCCGCAGCCGATGATTCAGACCGCTTCATCAGCGGCAACACCTGCTCCTGCGGTGTGCGTCAGGAGCAGCTGATAAGCGAGCTGAACGCCGAGAGGATAGGTCAGTATCACACGATAATGAGCAATGTGGCGCAGTTCTCCAGCCGCCTTACAGCCTGCCGCACGCTTGCGGAATACACCGCCGTGCTGGGTGAGTTCTTCTATCTGCTGCATGGTGCGGATAAGCTTTATCTCTGCCTTGATACGGCATGGAACAGCGAAAGCTACGAGGGCGAGGAGTTCCTCTGCTGCAGGATAGAGGAGGGGCAAAGCTCCGCTCCCGTAAGGTACGCAAAGGATGATATCCCTGTGCCGTTTCTCGTCGGGCAGGAGCATTCGCTGTACTATGTAAGTCCCGTCTGCTTTCAGACAAGGCTCTTCGGCTACAGTGTGCTGAGGTACGGCTATCCCGCAAGCTACGATTTCAGCTTCCGTGACTGGAGCAAGACGGCGGCGGACACGCTTGAATTTCTCCGCATGAAGAACGACATCCATTATCTTGCCCAGTGCCAGCGGGCGTCCTCCATGTACGATTCGCTGACAGGCTTCTACAACCTGCGTGAGTTCAGGCAGATACTCGATGCGGCGGACGGCGGCTGCTTATATGCACTGAAGCTCACATTTACAGCGGACGGCGAGTTCGTCTACGGCGAGAATTACCGCAGCGATATCATCTCCGCAGCAGCTATGGCGATAAGGCAGGCATGCACCGAGCATGAGATCTTCTGCCGTGCGGGCGAGGATATCTTCCTCATCCTGTGCAGGGATAATGACGACGTGGTGTGCGACAGGCTGAGAGTGATGCTGCACAATGCGGTGAGCAGCAGCTATGACGAGCGTCAGGTGATAATAAGCTATGCGGAGTCAGGCACTGTTGAGCAGCTCTGCGAAGCCGTTACCGAGCGCAGCATGAAGGCAATGTCGCAGCTTTCCGAAAGACGGAAGCTGCAGCATTACGGCGCTCTGCTGGATATCCGCAGCGGCATCGTGAGCGCTCCCGAAAAGGCGCCCGAGCTTTCGCAGGCGGCAAAGCGGATGTGCGTCAGCGAGGGATATTTCCGTGCGGTGTATAAGCAGTGCTTCGGCGTAAGCTACAATCAGGATATCATCAATGCAAGGCTGCTGAAGGCAAGATATCTGCTGATGACCACAGCGATGAGCGTTTATGCGGTGGCGGTAAGCTGCGGCTACAGCGATGAGAAATATTTCGCAAGGCAGTTCAGGCAGAGCGTCGGCTGCTCCCCGATGGAGTACAGGAAAAAACACTGCTGAGCATAAAAATATCGGACGGTGCAGTGCCGTCCGATAGCTGTATATACGTTATCTTATGCCGATGTGCTTTTTGTATTCCACTGGGGTGAGTCCCTCGTGCTTTTTGAACACGGTGGAGAAATATCCCGCATCAGGGAAGCCCGAGCGCACCGCTATCTCTGCAACAGGCAGCTCGTTGCGCTGTAAAAGGCTTTTCGCCTCCTGCAGCCGCCTCTGCGTGAGGTATTCGTTGGGGCGCATGTTCATTGCCTCCTTGAAGATGCGGCAGAGATGCTGCGGCGTTATGCCTGCAAGCTCCGCAAGCACTGTGAGAGGAAAATCGTTGCGGAAGTTCTCGTCTATGTAGTCAAGCACAGGCGCCAGCAGCCTGCTGCGGTCGTTTCGCTGCTTGTTGGCTTTGGTGTCCATAAGCTTGTGGAATTCGAGGATATACGCATAGATATATCCCGAGCAGGAATAGTCGCCGTAGGCACGGTCGGTCTTTTGCGCTGTGTACATTTTGCCGTAAAGCTTCGGCAGGGAAGAGCCGCTCTGCGGCTTGATGATTATCGGGCAGGTCATGCTGAACTGGCTGAGCGTATGGGCGCAGGCATAGCCGTCGAAAGCCACCCAGCGCACGTCCCAGGCGCCGCCCTCTGTGTGATATTCATGGGGATATCCCGCAGGCAGGAAGAAGAAATCCCCCTCCTCCACCACAACGGAGCTGTTATCGAATTTAAGGATACCTCTGCCGCTTACGCTGTACAGTATCTGGTGCCAGTGGTAGCCCTCGCTCCTGATTATGTGATACTGATATTCGCTGCCGCCGATGCCTGTAAGATGGAACGGAAGCTTTCTCGCTTCGGCATTGAACGGATAGAGATTTTCGTTTATCTTCATATTATCACCTGCGCCTTTCATCCTTGAACTAAGTATAAGCCTGTTTTGCCGAATTGTCAATGCTTTTTTGTGATTTTAATATGGGGTATGTTCAAAAATCAAAAATGCATTCAGAATTTGCGATTGAAATCTGCCGCCAAAAGTGCTATCATTGAATCAGGCGGAACAGTCTATCTTTCTGTAAGGAGATACGGATATGAATATTTCAAAAATAATGGCTTTTATCACAGCCTCCGCAATGATGGTATCGACCTTCGGCGGATGCGGACAGAACAGCGAGAGCGGCGCAGGCACTTCGGAAAGCACCACGGCAGACGCCTCACAGACAGTGGTGACAGAGCAGCCTGAATACACCGCAAAATATACACTTTCCAACGAGAACGCCGATGAGGCAACAAAGCGTGTATATGACCTCATCTGTGACAACTACGGCACATATATGTTCTCCTGCCAGCAGGAATCCACATGGATGGGTTCTCCCGATTACGAGATGGATTACATCCTCGAGACCACGGGCAGGCTCCCCGCAATGCGTGGACTGGACTTCATGAACTCCGATTTTGACGGCGTTGTGCAGCGCTCCAAAGCATGGTGGGATAAGGGCGGACTTGTTACGATATGCTGGCACACAGGCATCAACGGCTACGGCTATCAGGAATCAAAGGACGATATGCCCGATTTCGATAAGCTGCTGACCGAAGGCACCCCCGAGCATGAAGCGATGATCGCCAACTGGGACAAGGCGGCTGTGGCTCTCGCAGAGCTGCGTGACGCAGGCGTACCCGTTCTGTGGAGACCCTTCCACGAGTTTGACGGCGGCTGGTTCTGGTGGGGCAAGGGCGGCGCAGATAATTTCATCAAGCTCTGGCAGATGATGTACGACCGCTACACCAACGAATTCGGACTCACGAACCTTATCTGGGTGCTGGGCTATTCGGGCGAGGTGAAGGACGGCTGGTATCCCGGCGATGAATACTGCGACATCATCGGCTCAGACACCTACGACAACTCCACCCACATAAGAGCATGGAACAAGCTTCAGAACGTTACAGACAGCGGCAAGCCGCTCACATTCCACGAGTGCGGAAACGTTCCCCGTGTGGAGATGTTCGAAAAGGACGGCTGCCTGTGGTCATGGTTCATGATATGGCACACCGATTATATCAAGGGCAACAATACAAAGGTACTCAACAACGTTTATAATCACGAAAAGGTGATAACACTGGATGAGCTTCCCGAGCTTTCATCCTATAAAGCAGGCGACAGCATCACACAGATACCCGCAGCCGAAGAGAAACCCACCGAGGAGGAAACGTATATGCAGCGTTACGAACAGCTTATGGTTGAACTGCCGCCCGAGGGCGCATTCGATACCCCTGAGGGCGTAACATCCCCCACATTCCAGAAGTACACATATTATTCAAATACAGCGGAAAGAGAAAGCAGAGTAAACGTGCTGCTGCCTCCGAACTATTCCGAGGACAAGGAGTACCCCGTGCTGTATGTGCTGCATGGCTATTATGACAGCGAGGACTGGATGGCGAGAGATATCGTTGATATGAGCGATATGCTGTCGAATCTCTATGCCGTCGGCGAGGCTGAGGAGATGATAGTGGTATGCCCCTATATCTTTGTCAGCAAGGAGCTTGCATGGTGTACAGGAATGAACCTCACAAATTCCCTGTGCTATGACAATTTCATCAACGATCTCACCACTGATCTGATGCCCTTTATCGAGAGCAGCTTCTCCGTTGCAAAGGGCAGGGAGAACACTGCCATAACAGGCTTCTCCATGGGCGCAAGAGAATCCCTCTTCATCGGCTTTCAGCTGCCTGAGAGATTCGGATATATCGGCGCTGTGGCACCTGCCCCCGGTCTCGTTCCCGTACAGGGCTCCGCAGACCACCCCGGTCAGATGCAGCCTGAGGAGCTGGTGTTCAGGGAGAATGCGCCTTATCTCCTGCTGATAAGCGCATCCAACAGCGACGGCGTTGTCGGCACCTATCCGAAGTCCTATCACAAGACTCTGACGACGAACGGCACCGAGCATCTCTGGCATGAGCTTTCAAACACAGGTCACGATCACACCAGTGTGAAGCCGCATCTTTATAACTTCTGCAGAATGATCTTCAAGGACTGATGCAGAAGCCGTAACAGAATATGACGGCGAGGACATCACCCTTGCACCATTGAATAAAGACGGATTTCAGATAAGGAGAAAGTTATGGAATTATGCAGCAAGCTTGTGTCATTTATTACCGCATCCGCAATACTTCTGACAGGCTGCGGAAATGACACATCAGATACAGGAAACGGACAGGCATCGGGCGGTGATACGGTGAGCGAAACGGTAACGGGAAGAAGGATAGTTGATCCGTCCGAGATAACCTATGCCAGCAGCTACAAATTTGATAAGCTGACCTACGGCGGCATAGAAAAGATGGATTTCAGCACCGTTGTAGAGGCGGAGACCGCCCAGGAAAAAGCAGGCGTAGCCATCAAGACGGACAAGGCAGGCTTTTCGGGCAGCGGATATATTGATATTTCGGATAACACCGCATTCGAACTCAGCGTTGATATCCCCGCAAGCCAGTATTACAAGATAACCGTGCGCCACTGCGCAGGCAGCCACAAGGAAAATCCGCTGCTGTTCAACGGTCTGAAGGCGCTGGATATCTACTCCGAAAACGGAGACTGGGTGGAGACCACCGTGGACGGCATCTTCCTTGAAAAGGGCGAGAATAAGATGACTCTCGGCGCAGGCTGGAGCTGGTTCTCACTGGATTCCGTCACCATCGAAGACGGCGAGCCTGTAAGCGACAGCATTTACGAGGGCATCGACGATAC
The DNA here is from genome assembly GCA_045532595.1 of Oscillospiraceae bacterium. Taxonomy (GTDB): domain Bacteria; phylum Bacillota; class Clostridia; order Oscillospirales; family Ruminococcaceae; genus CAG-115. Next base: position 14,690 of record JAZSGG010000111.1, read on the forward strand.
TCTCTGCAACCCCTATGCAAACCTCAAAACGCAGAATATCTATCAGTATCTGAAGGCGGTCTACGGTAAGAGAACGCTTGCGGGTCAGTGTACGGATTACGGCAACAACACCGAGACCGATGCGCTGTATCTCGGCTTAGGAAAATATCCTGCCGTGCGAACCTTTGATTTCATCTACGATTCCATGAGCTACTGCCACGGAATGCCGCAGGCAAAGGACGTTGACCTTGCTATCCAGTGGAGCAACGACGGCGGTCTTGTGGTGTACGACTGGCACTGGTATGCCCCCTGCAACGGCTGTGCCTTCTATGCCGATGACACATCATTTTCACTTGCAGATGCGGTGACGGATATTGATCTTTCAAAGGTGACAGATGAAGAGCTTGAGCAGCTGTATGTGGAGGATAAGATAACCATCGAAGCGTATAAGCTTATCAAGGATATCGACAACATCTCGGCGCTGATGCAGCGCATGGAGGACGCAGGCGTGACAGTTATGTGGAGACCCATGCACGAGGCAAGCGGCGGCTGGTTCTGGTGGGGCGCTTCGGGCGCAGACGCATACAAGTGGCTGTGGAAGCTGATGTACCACCGCATGACAGATTACCACGAGCTTGACAATCTGATATGGGTATGGAATGCGCAGAATGCTGACTGGTATCCGGGCGATGAATACTGCGATATCGCAGCGATAGATATCTACAGTCAGGCATACGATTACGGCACCAGTCCCAGCGTTCTTGCGGATATGTCCACCTGGCACGACAGCAGCAAGAAGCTCGTCACCATGAGTGAGTGCGCAACCATGCCCGATCCCGAGCTTATCGTCAGGGATAACGCATACTGGCTGTGGTTTGCGGTGTGGAACTGGGATTTCATCGTGAAGAACGGCACCACCGAGCTTTCTGACGCCTATACTTCCTTTGACATGATGGAGAAGGTGTACAACAGCGACGCCATCATCACAAGGGATGAGCTGCCCGATTTTAACAGCATGTCGTAAATAAATAAAACCCATAGGTTTGACCTGTGGGTTTTATTTTATTATCCGTCAGGAGTTGCCTCTCCAGGGAGCGTTTTCTGTTCTGCTTGTGATAAGCGCTTTGATATATTCGCCGTTGGGGCTTACGCTGGAATCCTCTGTGAAGATGCTGGAGCCTTCGTCCTTGTCGTTTATTGCCCAGTTGCAGCTGGAAAGCTGATTTGCGTCTATCCATGCAAACCACTCATCGGTGGAGACTGTGTCGATAGCGCCGTTGCCATCCGCATTTACGCCGCCCCACTCGGTAACAAACAGCGGAATTCCGCCTGCGATCGCCTTGTCGGCATTATCTCTCAGCCACTGCTTGTGTGTGCCTGCATAGAAGTGCAGAGCATAAGCGATATTGTCGCCGTTAACGGGGTCATTCGCCGCAGCCGTCACATCCTGCGACCAGTTGGGCGTGCCTACGATAACAAGGTTGTCGGAATGCTCTCTGATAGCGGGGATAACGATCTCGGCATATTCCTTTATCTGCGCCCAGCCGACATTCTTCGGCTCGTTGTATATCTCGAAGATAACATTGTCGTAGCTGCCGTATTTTTCGGCAAGCTGACCGAAATAAGCTGTCGCCTCCTCGGGATTGAGATGAGCGCCGTGGGAATGCCAGTCGATTATCACATAAAGACCTCTTTCGATGGCTGCTTCGATAACATCCTCGATGAGCGGCTCGCAGGTCTTGTCGTAAGGAACACCGTCGTCCTGAATGCCGTAGGAGCAGCGCACGATCTCGCAGCCGAATTCATCCATCATAAGATCAACATAATCCGCATTGTAGTATTTCTGAGACCAGTTGCTCCAGAAAAAGCTCATGCCCGTAACTCTTACAAGCTCGTTCGTTTTCGAGCCGATAAGACGGTTTCCGTCTGCTATCATCTCTCCGTGATATGCAACGGGAGTTGTGATGATCTCTGCCATTGTGTCATCTTCCTTAGCTTCCTCTGTCGCTGCTTCGGTGGTTACAGAGTTTTCAGGAGTGCTGCTTTTTTCAGCGTCATTGACATTGCTGCTTTCGGAGCCTGTGCTGCAGGCGGTTGCGGAAAGCATTGCTGCTGCGGCCATGATGGCTGCGAATGTGTTTCTGATCCTGTTCATGATCCGTTCAGGCAGATCTTGATTGTAGTGTTTATCTGCCTCTCCTCAATATTCAGAATATCACAAAATTAATTCGTGTTAATATCAGAAAGCCAATTTCTGTTATAAAAAACCGACTTATTTTTTAAAGCTGCACATATAGTAATCTTCCTTGTATTTCTTAGGCGTTACGCCCTTTACCTTTTTAAATACGCTGATAAAAGCGCTCTGGGAAGAGAACCCGAGTGAAAGTGCAATGTCGAGATAGGAGTGGTCGGAGAATTTCAGCATGTTCTCTGCCGTGGATATCTTTGCGTTGGTGATGAAATCCTTTATAGACGTACCTGTTTCCCTGAGGAACAGCTTTGAAAGATATGACGGATTCAGATCAAACTGCTCTGCGATGCCTTTTACCGTAAGATTCTCGTTCAGGTGTTCATAGATGTGATCTATGCATCGGCGTATATGAAGGGAGATTATATTATCCTTGCGCAGGTCACGCATCCTTTCGGCGAAATCTGTCTGCATCTCCTCAAACAGACCGATAAGCTCGTCGCATACCTTGCATTTGTCGGCTTTTCTGATATAGATATCGCTCAGGGTATATGCAGTGTCGTGGCTGAGTCCGCCCTCTATGCATACTCTTGATATCAGCGCTACAGAGGTAACAAAGTGGTACACTATATTTCTCAGCGGATCCTCCGAAAGCCTGCCCTTGCCCTTGAGAAAATCATTCCTGATGGCGGCAAGGTGGCGCTTTACGCCCTCCACATCGCCTGAACGTATCGCCATATATTGCTCGAATTCGCTGTTGAGGGGGGCGCGGTTGAAGCCGCTCGTTTTCTGAAGATAAAGATAATAATTGAGTTCACGGGTAGTGTTCATGATAAAGCTCCTGTGTTATGTCCTGTGGATATGTCGCTGGTGTGCGCTTTACATTTCGTATGAAACGCCGCCGCTCTTTATGTGGCGGGAGTCGTTAGCAAGCTCTATCATCGGCGCTGTAAGCGCACCCTTTTCGTCCGAAAGGCTCAGCACGGTTATGGCGGTGAAATCGGGACAGACCGCTCTGCACAGGTAGAAGAACGGCAGATTCAGCAGGTGCGAGAGCAGGGCAGAGGAGGAGCCGCCGTGGCTGAACAGAGCTATCGTTCTGTTGGTGTTATCGCCTGTTACACGGTAGTTTGCGCCCTCACGCCTGTAGCCGAGGCTCTCCATCCATTCATCGGACTGCTTTGCCACACGCTGTATCTCATCGAAAACGATGTTGTTGCAGAAGGGCGGCTGCTTTGTCCAGCCTTCGTCCATCAGCGAGTGACCCAGCGATATTGCGTACAGCGAGGTATCCCAGGGGTGACCATCGGCGTAGACAGGCTCTCCGTCCGAGCTGCCCCATCTTATCTCGTGCATGAAATCCACTGTGGTCACATCCTGCGAAAGCAGCTTTGCCGTATGTAAGGCGGTCTCCTGCGCCCTGCCGAAGGGTGAGGAGAATATCTGCTCTATGCCCTCGTTCTTCAGGCGCACAGCGGCCTTTTCAGCCTGCTCGTGACCGAGGGGGGTAAGGCAGTCGTTGGCGTAATCGGGATGTCCGTGGCGGACGAGAATTATCTTCATGATGTACCTCGCTTGCGGTGTTTTGATTGATATCTCCATTCTATCACACATTTGCAGAAAACGCAATATGTGCGGTGCGTGCGGTTGCATTTTTTACTGAAAAGTGTTAAAATATATCTATCACATCTCAGGAGGTATAATATGAGAAAGAATTTCGGCGCAAAGCCTTTGCTTTATCCCATGCCCGTGCTTATCATCGCAACCTACAGCGAGGACGGCACTCCCGACGCAATGAACGCCGCATGGGGCGGAATCGGCGAGGAGGATCAGATCTTCATCTGCCTCGACCCCTCCCACAAGACCACTAAGAACATCCTTGCACGGGGGGCGTTCACCGTGAGCGTTGCGGACGCTGCGCATGCGGTGGAGTGCGATTATGTGGGAATAGTCTCTGCAAATGATGTGCCTGATAAGCTGTCGAAATGCGGCTTCCACACCACAAAGAGCGCACTCGTGGATGCGCCTGTCATTGACGAGCTTCCAATGGCTCTCGAGTGCGAGCTTATCAGCTACGACGAGGATTCCTGCCACCTGTTCGGCAGGATAGTGAATGTCAGCGCCGATGAGAGCGTGCTGAATGAGGCAGGCAAGATCGACCCCGCAAAGCTCCGTCCCATCACCTACGACCCCATGAACCACGAGTATCTGGAGCTGGGCGCAAAGGCAGGCAATGCCTTCAAGGACGGACTGAAGCTGAAATAAGCAGGAGGTAGAATATGCTTGAAGCAGGAATGAAGGCGCCCGATTTCACCCTTTCGGACAAGAACGGCAATGCAGTGTCGCTGTCCGATTTCAGGGGCAAAAAGGTAGTGCTTTACTTTTATCCTAAGGACAACACTCCCGGCTGTACCCGTCAGGCATGCGCCTTTGCGGGACTTTACGGCGAGTTTGCGAAAAGGAACATCGAGGTCATCGGCATCAGCAAGGACAGCGTTGCATCCCACCTGAAATTTGCCGAGAAGCACGGACTGGATTTCGTCCTGCTCTCCGACCCCGAGCTTACCGCAATACAGGCTTACGGCGTATGGCAGGAAAAGAAGCTCTACGGCAAGGTGAGCATGGGTGTTGTGCGCACCACGTTCATCATCGATGAAAGCGGCTGCATCGAAAAGGTGATGCCTAAGGTAAAGCCTGATACCAACGCCGCAGAGATACTTGCGGCACTTTAACAGGAAAACAGCAGGCGTAAGAAACGCTAACAGATATCTCACGCTCACATTCGGTGAATAGCCATAAAGAAGTAAATCCAGAGAAGATGTGATCTCTTCTCTGGATTTTGTTGTCTCATAGATAAATCGGAATTTGACGAGCGATAGCTCGTCAAATTCAATGAGGAATTAGGAATTAGGAATGAGGAATTTCGGTGTCCCCTTCGGGGACGGATTAAAATGCGGCTACGCCGCAATACCGTGCAACGTTACGGCGCAGCCGTTTTAAAATCTGTCGGCGTTTGCCTGTTTGGGCGTTCGTACGCAGAACGGAGGTAGCGTTGACGGCTACGCCGTCAATGCGCTCACTCCTCACTCCTAACGGAATTTGAAACGCTCCGCGTTTCAAATTCCGATTTATTATTCTCTCACAATATCAGCCTTGTCATCCTTAGTGAGTGAGGATTCCTCGGGCTTGCGCTCGACTCTGAAGCGCAGCTTCCTGTGGATGAAGCGCACCAGAAGATATACGGGAATCGAACCCACAACTGCGCCGAGATATGCGGGAAGCACTTCATTCCTGAAAGCAACAGCGGATTCTGCGCCTTCCCATACCCAATGTATGAACAGCATATCCATAGCGCCCATGATAAGACACACACCCAGATTCAGCACGAAATGACTGATCCAGTTGCTCTTTATGAGATACTGCACCAGCAGCGATATCACAGGACAGCACGCCAGCAGCCACATTGAGGAGAATCCCAGTATGGTACCGCTTGCCATATCCAGCATCAGACCGCAGCAGGCGCCGAAAATACCTGATGCAAGCTCTCCCTCACGGGTAGCCACTGCAGTGGCGAGAGGGATCATCAGCAGCGGGCAGAAGCCCCGTATGAGCGGATTTACCTCCCACACATAAAACAGCAGCAGGACCGCCACATAAAGAAGCCAGCGCAGAATACCACGCAGCATTACTCTGCGTGAACGAGCCCTGCTTCTGGAAATTATCTTAGTTTTCATCAATACTGATCCTCTGTATCAAAGGAAAGTCCCTTGCCGTCAAAGCCTATCACGGCAAAAACAGTGGTAACATCGAAGCAATCCACCAGCGGCTCCACAAGAGCATGCCTCGAAAGGCCGTTTGCATCGTCGTACACTTCTTTTACGGTGCCGACTATCACACCCTCGGGGAACAGACCGCTCTTACCTGATGTAGCGATGATATCGCCCGGCTTTATATCCGCATCCTTCAGGATATTGCTCATAAGGCACATTCCGTTTTCGGCATTGGTAAGATCGTTTTCGAGAACGCCCGTAGCCTTGCTCCGCATCGTGAACACTCCGACATTGACCTGCGGAGAAAGCATAGTGGATACCTTTGCGTAATTCGGAGCGATCTCTGTCACTCTGCCGATAAGTCCCACGGAAGTTACTATGGGGTCGTTCAGAGAAAGACCGTCGCTGCTGCCACGGTTGATGGTGAAGCCGCCGTACATATCGTTTGCATTTCTTGCTACTACATCACACGGCTCAGAGAAGACGAAGCTCTCGTTCTCCTCCTTTAGTCCCAGCATCTCACGAAGCTGAGCATTCTCCTCCTTCAGCGCCTCATAATCCATGGTGTTCTTGTACATTTCGGTGAGCTGAGCGTTGAGCTGCTCATTCTCAGCCTTATAGTTCTTTGCATTGACAAGGGTATCCAGCATGCCATTCGCCCAATCGGAGATAGAATTCGCTGCTGATACGAACGGATATGTGACAGAGGTAAGCACCTTTTCGGGAACAGTTGCAAAGCCGCCCGAAACTGCGATATATGTCATTAGTCCCAACAGCAGAGCCGCTATGCAGATAAGTATCTTGAATTTCAGGCTTCCGAAAAACTCCTTCATCACTATCCCCCTTTATGCTTAAAATACAGGGCGCAGCGGTTTCCCGCCGCACCCTTCAGATCTTATCAATAGATGGAATCATCCTCGCTGAGAACATCCTCAAGCTTGTCGATATTCTCCAGCACCTTGCCTGTACCGTCCGCAACGCAGTCCAGAGGACGCTCTGCGATCTTTACTGGCATGCCTGTCTCCTCATGGATGAGCATATCCAGACCTCTCAGCAGTGCGCCGCCGCCTGCCAGCATGATGCCGCTCTCGATGATATCCGCAGCAAGCTCGGGAGGAGTCTTTTCCAGTGTGGTCTTGATAGCCTCGATAACGTGGGAGAGAGGCTCGGAGATAGCCTCACGGATCTCCTCGCTGGTAACTGTGATATTTTCAGGCAGACCATTCAGCAGGTTTCTGCCCTTGATATCCATTACAGGCTCGTTTTCGTCTGTCTTGTAAGCGGAGCCGATACCTGTCTTGATATTCTCTGCTGTTCTTTCACCGATCAGCAGGTTGTACTTCTTCTTGATGTAGTTGATGATAGCCTGATCGAAATCATCGCCTGCAACTCTCTCGGAACGTGCGGTAACGATGCCGCCGAGGGAGATGATTGCGACCTCACTGGTACCGCCGCCGATATCTACGATCATGCTGCCTACAGGCTCTGCGACAGGCAGACCTGCACCGATAGCCGCAGCCATAGGCTCCTCGATGATAGATACACGCTTTGCGCCTGCGTTCTGAGCTGCTTCCTTTACGGCACGGCGCTCAACTGCGGTAACGCCAGAGGGGATGCAGATGATAACTCTTGCTCTGCCTCTGCCCTTCAGTGCCTTCTTTATGAACTGCTCCAGCATGCTGGAGGTGGTATCGAAGTCAGCGATAACGCCGTCCTTCAGAGGACGTACAGCCACGATAGAGCCGGGTGTGCGGCCGATAACATCCTTAGCCTCCTGGCCAACATAGCGAACGCACTGCAGCTTCTTATCCACTGCAACTACGGAAGGCTCACGGATGATGATGCCCTTTCCTCTCATGTATACCAGAGTATTTGCGGTACCGAGATCAATACCGATATCCTTTGTAAAACCAAACATTACATTTTCTCCTTTTATTATTTATATTATCACTTAAAAAGTGTATAGTTTGCCAACTTTAATTATAACACTATTTTGCTCGCAGGGCAATATATTATTTACATTAATTTTTCTGACAAAGCAAGTTTTTTTTGGCGTTTTATCACAATAAAGCACAAACGACACTTATGGGCTGTCAGTTAATTTACTCTGCACCTCGGAAATATAGCCCTCTTGTGAGGCTTCCCTCGGGCTTTTTATTGTTGAGATACATATCCAGAACAGGAGCAAGCTCTGTTTCAGTTGTGAATCTCAGCACTGCAAAATCGAACTGCGAAAGCGCCCTCTGCCTGTCGCTCATGATGAGCATATCGGGATTGAGCAATTCCACGCTGTTGCCGCCGCAGAGTATCGGCATCCCGTTGCCGCGGCGGTCGGTGATGCTCTTTCCGCAAGGAGTCTCTGCGCCGCAAGGCTTGCCGCCCGAGATAGGGCATCTGCGCATGAGCATAAGCGGCAGCCTGCCGTAGGCAAGTATTCCCTTGGGAATATCGCAGCCGATATCCGAAAGCTGCTGCACCGTTCCCTCAAAAGAAAGCGTGATATCGCTGAGACCGAAGTCCTTGCAGAAGTCTGCGCTCCTGCTGCTGATAACGTTCATGCGATAGCCGCCGAGAACAGTGTAGCCTTCCTCTTTCAGCAGCTGCGCATGACCGAGAGTCATCGCACATCCCTTTGTGAAGCCGCACTTTTTCAGCTCACGAAGCTTTGTCCGCACCTCGTCCTCGCAGTCCGCAAGGAAAAGCGGCGGCAGCACGGCTATCCTATCCTTATCGGGAGTAGCCGCGGAAAGCAGCTTCATGGGCGCATATATCAGCTCAAACGGCAACGAAAGCGCCTGAGAAAGCTGCTGTGCATCAGCAACTTCGGCACGGAATTTTGGCTGCTTCGGCTCTCTGCTCTTTTTATGAGTAAGCGGCTGAAGATCATATGCGCTGTATTTTGGTGTATTCTTCTGTAAGATCAGCTTATCAAGCTGCTCGCACAGCTCACGCCTGAGTGCGTTCAGGTCAGCGGCTGTGATGAACAATCCGTCGTCGATATCCGCTGTTATCTCTCCTGCATAAAACTGCGTTCCGCCCAGCTTGCTCATGCGGGAACACACGCTCTCCTCGGTTGCGGGAGCATTCTGCGCCGCCTGCGGCACTGTGCCTGTAACACTTGCATAGATGCTGCCGCATTTTGCGCTTGCTTCTATAGGCTCGTCCTTGTATGCGGTGACGTGGATATCCACAGAAAGCCTCGGCAGCTCATCCTTGTAGAGAGCTTTTATGCCGTTAAGTGCCTTTGCGGAGTTCTCAACATCATCCTTGCTGCGGATTCCCTGCATATCTGCTATGCTGCCTGCATAATAGCTGTCCGTAAGTCCGCCACGGGAGAAGATATCTCCGAGACGCTCCCTGTCATATTCCTCGCCCTTCAGCGACTTATAGCAGGCATCCGTTGCGCACGCCACATATTCGGGGCGCTTCATCCTGCCCTCTATCTTGTAAGAGGCTATGCCCAGCTTTTCAAGCTCGGGCAGATGCGGTATCAGCGAGCTGTCCTTCAGAGAAATGACATTATGCCTGTCGCCGCAAGTGAAATCAAGCCTGCAGGGCTGCGCACACAGACCTCTGTTGCCGCTCCTGCCGCCGAAGATGCTGCTCATATAGCACTGACCGCTAACCGAAACGCACAGCGCACCGTGAACGAACACCTCAAGCTCTGCCGTGGTGTTGTCCGAAATATTCTTTATCTGTTCCGCTGAAAGCTCTCGTCCGACAACGACACGGGAAAAACCGCAATTCTCCGCTGCCTTTACGCCGCACACGCTGTTCAGCGTCATCTGTGTAGAGGCGTGCAGCGGCATTTCGGGACACACCTGACGGGCTATTGCCGCAGCGCCGTGATCCTGAATGATAAGCGCATCCACGCCGCACCTTGCAGCCATTCTCACGCACTCTGCGAACTCCTCTGCCTCGCTGTCGAACACCAGCGTATTCAGAGCCGCATACAGCTTAACGCCACGTCTGTGACATTCATCACACGCCCGTTTCAGTTCATCAGCAGAAAAATTTTCGGCGTTTTTACGCGCCGAAAACTGTTTCATTCCGATATACACTGCGTCCGCTCCGGTATTGAGCGCCGCAGCAAGACTTTCCATCCCTCCGCAGGGAGCTAATATCTCACTCATAATGTAAGCTGTCCATCCTCGAGCATTTCATTGAGCTGCTTATTAAGCGACGAATTTGTGCGCTTCAGCTCCTTGTTTTCCTTTTCGGCTTCCTCTGCCTTTGCACGAAGCTCCTCGCACTCCTTTTCAAGCTGCGCCAGCTTCTCAGCAGATGCCTGAGCACTCTCGCTGCAAGCCTTCAGTGCTGCGTTCTCGCTCTCAGTCTGGGAGAACTTCACCATCAGGTCTTCCAGCTTGTCTGCCTTTGCACTGAGATCAGCCACCTTGTCAGCACTGCTGCGCAGCTGCTGCTTCAGCTCTGTTTCGGACTTTTCAAGCTCTGCTATCTTCTCGTTAAGCTCACCCTTTTCCTTTTCAAGAGCAGAAGCACGGTTTGCCGCATCGGCACATGCTTCCTCATAATTCTTGATGGTGGAATTAAGCTCGCTCACCTGCTCGTTTACAGCCTTGCTGTTGGTAGCAGTTTTCTCCGCCTCGGACTTCAGCTCGGCATTTTCCTTTTCGAGCGCCTTAATACGCTCCTCTGCCTTTTTGATATCCTCAGCTGCCGCACCGCCCTCGCTGAGCTTCTTCTGCAGCTCAGCTTCAGACTTCTTCAGTGTCTCGTTCTCCTTTGAAAGCTCTGTCAGCTTACGCTCCTTTTCGCTGAGCTTTGCCGCTGCATCCTTCGCTTCGGAAGTAAGGCGGTTGTTGCGCTCCTCAACGCTGTGGAGCTGCTTTTTGAGAGATTCTGTCTCCTTGTTGTTCTTTTCTGCAGAGCCTGCCTGACTTCTCAGCTTGAACACCTCACGCTCAAGTTCCCCATAACGGCTGCGGAGATCCGCAAGCTCGCTGCTTTCCTTCTTCAGCTCCTCGCTGGCGGCCTTCAGAGCCTTGTAATCCTCTGCGTTCTTTGCATTCTCCTCCTGAGTCTTCTTCAGTGCGTCACGCTCCTGTTCAAGAGCGCTGCATTCTGCACGCAGGATATGTATCTCAGCTACAAGATCAAGTGCGGAAAAAATTGCCGCATCAATCTTTTCAATGGACTCGTTTGCATGACAATAATCGGTTATGCGCTTTTCTACCTCTGCTGCATCGCTCGTAAGCTGCATCGCATTATCTGTTCTTAATCTGTAAGTGGAACCGCATACGGAGATAGTTACCTTTTCGTTAAGCATTACATACATTCCTTTCGATATCAGATTCTATGTCAAAAATGATATTATCCATACTTAATATTATATATTACTTTGTGGCGCATTTCAAGTGTTTTGGCGAAATTTTAAGGAAACTTTTTGATTGACTTTAAAACTGATTTATGATATACTGAAAAGCATATAATGATAACCGTAATATTACAGAGCAAAGGAGAACTTATCGTGGAAAAGAGCTATCTTGCACAGATATCCGAAAAGGCAAACAAGAAAAAAAGAAAGATATTTTCAGCTGCGCTTATATTCTTTGTAGTTGTGGGCGGCGGTGTTGCTTTTGCGCTTAAAGACTCTATGGATATGACCGATCCATCCGACAAGAAGCTTGCAGGTCTGTTCATCGGTCTTGCGGCTTTTATGCTGTTCATCTGTGTTTTTGGATTGATCGGCTCAATGAAGACAGCCACAAAAGGACAGTGCCTGATACTCCCTTTCAATGACCGCACAAAAGAAGAGGCGGCGAAGATAATAGACAACGAGGCTGCGGAAGGTAAGCTGCTCGTAGATGAATACATATATAATTTCACAGATGGCGGCAAGCCGTACGGCGAGAAGGTCATCCTTACCCCCACATATCTGCTGCTTGATAACGGTCTGGGCAAGCTGAAGGCGATCCCTCGTGAGAAGATCTGCTGGCTGTGCGCTCAGGTCGGTATAAAGGGGCGCTCATCCTTTGTGGTTCGTCTGCTGGTATTCACAGATAATCAGCAGTTCTATGTAGACGGCACCGATGTTCCTTATGTGGAGTCACTTGCCGAAAAGCTGTATGAACATATTCCGAACATCTTTCCTGAGGCTGATACATTTGCATTCTCACATCAGATGGATGCGCTTTTCAGCAAAGACCGCAATGCTTTTCTTAAACTCTGCGAAGAAGCACGCAGCACCCAAACCAAAAGCTGAACAGATTCTATCACAGCGGTATCCTTGCGATACCGCTTATTTTTTCGAAATCACAAATAAAACCTCACCTACGCTGCGTTATAGCTTATGAAGGCAGAAATATTTCCGCCGAAAGGAGTGATCGTTATGACAGACGCCGAGCTGCGGCAGGCTCTGACAAGGCTGAGAGAGGGCGACAAAGACGCCCTTGCCGAGATATATGACAGTCTCAGCACACCGATATATACGATCTCGCTGCGCATTACGGGCAGGAGAGATCTGGCAGAGGATGCAGTGCAGGAGCTTTTTATGAAGCTTCAGAGCGCACCGCCGAAGGATATCGCAAAGCCTAGGGCGTACATATTCAAGTCAGCAAGAAACACCGCAATAGATATCCTCCGCCGTGAGCCATCCCACGAAGATATAGACGAACATTGCGATATCGCAGCGCCCAAAGATGAAGATATTACCGATATCACTGCGGCGCTCATGCAGCTTCCCGAGGAGCAGCGCAGCATCGTTACACTGCACATAAACGCAGGTCTGAAATTCCGAGAGATCTCCGAAGCTACCGAAACTCCCCTCGGCACAGTTCTCTGGCGCTACAACAAGGCGCTGAAAACGCTGAGGGACATCCTGAACGGAGGTACAGCATGAAAAAAACTATTATAACAGCGCTTATATTATCGCTTTTCTTCTCATCCACCGCAACAGCATCAGCGAATTACGAAACAAGCGTTGCGGTAACCTACCGGACCAGCGCAGCCCCCGCCGACTACGCTCCCGAGCCACAGGAGGACGTCAACGTTGAATACCGCACTCCCGAAGGCTTTCAGGGAACAGGTCTGAACAAGAATCCAGAATACTATTACCACGAATTCGGATATCCCGAATATCTCTCCTACATCGCAGCCTATGATAAATTCCTCGCAGAGGGCGATGAGTTTGTGGTGCAGTTCCGTGCGGGGCTTACAGATATGTCGCAGGAGAACATTGACGAGGTATTGTCTGTTATGGACAGCTCCTGCTGGGTGGTATTTGAGCAGGCATCCTACAGCTATAACGAACGTACGGCTGTTTATGAGCAACTGCGTGAGGAGTTCCCCGAGTGCTACGTCTCTCAGGGATATGACAACGAGAGGATCATCATTTATACCCCTGCTGACAGTACGGAAGAGGAATATCTCAAAAAGCTGAACGGCAGGTTCGCAGGACTTGTGTTCGTCTGCGGCAGCGACGGTGTTCTGTACGATGCCGCTGTGGGAACCGCCACAGGAGAGCGTGTTTCCGTACCAGATGGCGGTCTTGGCGAAGACACAGGAGGCCCTGTTGTGATGATAGGTGTGGACAACACAGGGACTATACTCCTGATAACTATCATTGCTGTACTTCTTTTCATAGTGGGAGGCGCATTCCTGCTGATGGCACGCAGCCGCATAAGGATAGGCTCTGATGGCACTGCCGCAGCTGTTGCAGTCCTTACAAAAAAGGATGTTAAGCTGCTTATTGCCGACAGCGCCGAAGCACCTTCACCACACCTGCGTGAACGCATCCTGAAATAACGCACGAACGCCCCGAGAAATCTCGGGGCGTTATTCTGTATATGGCTTATTTGCGGTTGTTGTATCTGAACATGGCATACGCTGCAGCGATGATTATCACATATCCCACAACGCTGAGCATATCAGGCAGTGTGTGCATCACAAAGAAGCCTATCGCTGCGGAAAAGAGTATCTGAGTGTAGTCGTAGATGGATACTTCATTTGCAGGCGCATGGGAATACGCTGCGGTTATGCAGAACTGTCCCGCTGCGGCGCTGAGTCCTGCGGCGATCAGCATCAGCAGCTGATACAGCGTCATAGGGCTGTAAGCGAATATCAGGAACGGCAGCGACGCCGCACAGGAGAACGCCGAAAAACAGAAAACTATGCTGCTTCCCTGCGCACCATGCTTTGACGCACGTCTCACAAGCGTATACGCACAGCCTGCGGAAATTCCGCCGATAAATCCAACTACCGAAGGAAGAAGCTGCGCATTGCCAAAGGTCGGCTTGATGACGAACAGCACTCCCACAAATGCAGTGAGAATTATCGCCCACTGCACCTTGTTTGCTTTCTCTTTCAGAAGAAATATTGAGAAGATCATAGCAAAGAACGGAGACATCTTGTTAAGCAGCGAAGCATCCGAAAGATTCAGGCTGCCCAATGCATAGAAGTTGCATATCACTCCGATGTAGCCTGCCACCGAACGCAGCAGCACATCAAGCCTTGCGCCTTTAGGTGGCAGTGCGGGAGTCCTGTTTTTCAGCAGCACTGCAGCTGCTACAACAAGCGCAATGAGATTGCGGAAGAAGGTCTTTTGTATCGTCGGCACATCTCCCGAAAGCTGCACGAACATATTCATCAGCGCAAAGAAAAATGCCGAAGTGATAAGCAGCAGTATCGCCTTATGCAGGCTCTTCATTTTCTTATCTTCCATCCGTTTTTTCCTTTATCTCCGATATCATCCTGATATAGTCGGGGAGCGCAGGTTCAAACTGAACGCCATAAGGTCTCCTGTCGGGATCGAGAGCCGTCTGCCTTACCGCTTCGTATGTAAAGCTCACTGCGATATCAAGCGCACTGCTGTACTCTGCGCCACGCATCACCGCACCGAGAAACGCAGCGGAAAGGATATCTCCCGTACCTGCACACACGATATCCTCATGCTTCATAAAGCTGTGATGGAACTGCTTTCCGTCATAACCTACTGCGCCTATCTCATCACCGTTGCGGATGCCCGTGATAAACGCATATCTGCCACACAGAGCAAAAAGCTCAGACACCATCGTTTCAGCGTCCTCACCCATGATATCGGGAGAATATTCCCTGCCTGTAAGCAGACACGCCTCGGTAAGATTCGGCGCCAGTATATCCGCCTTACGGCACAGCTTCAGGATATGCTCGGGATAATCCTCGGAAAGTCCCGAATAGATCCTGCCGTTGTCTCCCATAACGGGGTCGACAAAGATGAGCGTATCATCACTGCGGAAATCGTCGATGAAATCAGAGATAAGCTCCATCTGATGTACAGATGCGATATAACCCGTATATATCGCATCGAATGTTATGTTTTCTATCTTCAGCTGTCTGCCGATGGGTACAAGCTGCTCTGTAAGATCCTTTGAATAAAAGGTCCTGAAGCCTGTGTGGTTTGACAGCACCGCCGTCGGGATACCGCATGCTTCCACGCCTGCCGCAGATATAACAGGCAGAGCGGATGTCAGCGAGCATTTGCCCACACAAGAAAAATCCTGTATAGTTACTATCCTTTTCATAAACGCCCCTTATTCTGCAAACATCTCAGAAGAAAGATAGCGCTCGCCTGTATCAGTCAGCACCACTGCTATCTTCTTACCGCTGTATTCGGGCCGTGAAGCAAGCTTCACAGCCGCCGCAAGCACTGCACCGCTGGAAATTCCCACAAGTATGCCCTCTGTGCGAGCCATTTTTCTGCCGCAGTCAAAGGCTTCCTCTGCAGAAACTGTCACTATCTCATCAATATACGACTTATCCAGCACTTCTGGAATGAAGTTTGCGCCTATTCCCTGTATCTTATGCGGGCCTGCCTTGCCTTCGGAGAGCAGAGGAGAATCCTTCGGCTCTACCGCAACAATGCGGACATCAGGCTTCTGCTCCTTAAGATATCTCGCACAGCCTGTAAGAGTGCCGCCCGTGCCAACACTCGCTACGAACACATCGATATCGCCGTTCATATCCTTCCACAGTTCAGGACCTGTTGTTTCGTAATGTGCCTGCGAATTTGCAGGGTTTACAAACTGACCTGCCACGAAACCGCCCAGTTCCTTTGCAAGCTCCTCAGCCTTTGCAACAGCGCCCTGCATGCCATCCTTACCCGGCGTGAGGATAACCTCTGCGCCATAGGCTGCAATAAGCTGTCTGCGCTCAACAGACATTGTATCGGGCATGGTGAGTATCACACGATAACCGAGGCTTGCTCCCACTGCCGCAAGACCTATGCCTGTGTTTCCGCTGGTAGGCTCGATGATGACTCCGCCCTTCTGCAGGATACCACGCTGCTCGGCGTCCTTTATCATATACAGCGCCACTCTGTCTTTTGCGCTGCCTGCAGGATTGCTGCGCTCAAGCTTTGCATAAAGCTCCGCTTCAGCGCCTGTCTCTTCTGCAAATCTGCTGATATGCAGCACGGGAGTGCTGCCGATAAGCTCTGATATATTCTCGTATAGCATAGTTGCTCCTTTGTGCCGTGATCTTATTTATTCTTCTTCATATCTCCGAACCAGCGCTTCAGCTCTGCCAGCAGACGCACTGTCTCCAGCGGCTTTGCGATATGTCCGTTCATGCCTGCTTCCTTCGCCTTCTGAATATCATCGGCGAAAGCATTTGCTGTCATCGCCACGATAGGTATATTCTCTGCATCGGGCTTAACAAGCGCTCTTATCTTTTTTGCCGCCGCATGTCCATCAAGCTCAGGCATCTGTATATCCATGAATATAAGGCTGTAATAACCATCAGGCGCCATTGCGAACATCTTCACTGCCTCTGCGCCATTGCTTGCACGTTCGGTTACAAGACCTGCCTGCGAAAGGAATTCAGCAGCTATCTCGGCGTTGAAATCCAGATCCTCTGCCAGGAGCACACGCTTGCCGCCGAAATCGTAATCAGAAAGCTTTTCCTTCTTAGGCTCTTCCATGGAAAGCTCACTGTAGAGATCCGCACCGTGAGCTTCTCCACGCTTCAGGCATACGGTGATCTCGAATGTAGAGCCCTCTCCTATCTTGCTGTGCACGGCGATATTGCCGTTCATCATTCGTGCGAGATTAAGCGCTATGGTCATTCCGAGACCGGTACCTTCCACCTTTGTGGTACGTTTATCATCCGCACGAACGAACGGATCAAACAGCCTTGAAAGAAATTCCTCTGTCATTCCGATACCGTTATCCTGAACGGTAAACATATATCGAGCCACATCAAGACGATCAGGCTCCAGTTCCTCCGCAGCAAATCTTATCTCGCCGCCATCGGGAGTATATTTTACCGAATTTCCCAGAATATTCGTCAGAAGCTGACGCAGCTTTGTGGGATCTCCGTTTACTGCGCTGTGCATGGGCTTTATATCCGTGATGAGCTTATGCCCCTTATTGTCCGCAAGCGGCTTTACTACTTTAAGGGTATCATCAATGAATCTGTTAAGATCAAAATCATCTGTTGCAAGAACAGCCTTTCCGCTCTCGATAGCACTCAGATCAAGCACGTTATTGATGATCTCCAATAAGTGTCTGCCTGAATACTCTATTTTATTCATGCAGTCCACAAGACGTTCTTTATCATCAATGTGATCCTGCGCTATCTGCGCCATTCCGAGAATGGAATTTAGCGGGGTGCGGATATCATGGCTCATCTGGGACATAAACAGTGTTTTTGCGCTGTTTGCTCTCTGTGCCTGGAAGAAGGAATCACGCAGCGCCTGCTCGATCCTGTGCGTTTCCTGACGCTCATAGGTAACATTTGTGACATAGGTAAGTCCCCAGATCTCATCCGTCTGAAGATCCTTTGTAAGGATTACCGCTTCACGGAAGATGCCCTTCTGCCCATTGTTCATGAACTCATATTCCGTATCGAACGACAATCTGTTATTGCTGAACAGCTCCAGCAGATGCGGAGTGCTGAAATCTCTGCAGAAAAGCTCAGCTTCCTTTTCAGATGTGATCAGTGATGATTTTCTCTTAATGTATTCATTATAGGAGCAGGGGCAGCTGAGTTCAAGCTGCGGCACCAATGCGCTGATGCCATCATGCTCTATCACCTCATCATACAGCGTATCGGTAGTTACATTGAAGGTATATACAGCTATGGCATTTGACAGGATCGCCTGTTTATACTGTCTTTCTGTTCGAAGCGCTATCTCAAGCGCCTGCCTGTCACGCAGCTGGCGTTCCTTCTCCTGGTTTATCGACTGTATCGTGATTATAGCCATCAACGGATCGCCGTTTTCATCACGAGCAGCGACAAACGCCTGTGAGCGCAGCCATTCTATCATATTGGTGTCACGATTTCTGCGTCGGAACTCAGCATCTATTCTTGCTGTTCCTGATTTAAATTGCTCCAGCATACTCTTGCAGTTGTACATGTTATATATCTCTGCACGCTCTTCCGCCGTCATATCGCAATTCTGTATAAAGCGCACTACTTCATGATCAAACAAGCCACGCTCCGCAAAATCCTCAGCATAATTGCCTTCGCCCGCCTCAGAGGAATACAGCAGACCTGTCCTGAGATTTACAAGGTCTATATCCGCATAAGGCAGTGAAAGTCCGTTTATCAGCTTTATACGGAGAGCCTCTTTATGAGTTGTGTGCTGACTTTCCGTGATATCCTTGAACACAAAGAATTCCTTATATCTGGAGGCGATCTCATCCTTCAGCTTCACGAACCTGACCTTCATCCAGCGATATTTTCTGGTTTTGGGATTCAGCACACGGAATTCATCCTCACGCTCTTCATCATCTTTAGACAAATAGTGGATCAGACTCTTTCTTGAACTGATCTCATCAAAGTGTTCGGCACCGTCACGATCAATAAGTCCCGAAACAGTATCACGCCACTGATCGTAGGTGAAATTCTTTCCGAGTATACCGCTGATGTTATACACATCCTTCAACAGATGCACTACATTGTTTTCAAGATCAGTAAGTGCGCATACTACAAAGCCATCTACCAGCGCTTCCGCAAACAAATTGCGCAGCAGCAGTGTATCCTGTTCAGGCGGAACATCGTTCTCTTCACCATAAGTACCCTTGAAATAACCACGGGCAAAATAGTGTTCCTGCGAGCCTTCGGAATGGATACCCGTACAGGATACGCTTATCTTACCCAACGTAGGGTGCTTCCAGCCGAACTGCAGCTCCATCATTACTCCTGAGGTGCAGGTTCCGACGATAGCAAGAATGTTCGGCTTATCAGCCTCATCCACATCCATAAACATATCGTGCATCAGCTGCATGGGCGGAGTTGTGGGATCATAACCCATCTGTATACAGAATTCCCTCTCAAGAAACAGTCCGCTTGGCTTTCCGTCAATGACTTCGACCGAAAAAAGACCCGAGATCGATCCGCTCGTTACTACTGCATTGTCTGCCTGATCTATATACATACGTTCAGCCTCCTGTTGTTAAAATCGCAGGGAAAAGGCACGCTGTCCATATCCCCTGCGAACTACTATTTAGTCTCTGCTGTACAGATCTCTGGTATACACCTTGTCAGCGACATCAGAAAGCTCGCTGCTCATACGGTTGGCGAGGATGACATCAGCCTCTGCCTTAAATGCGGCGAAATCCTCGTATACTTCATAATCGAAAAAGCTCTGACCCTTTTTCAGCGCAGGCTCATAAACGATAACACGGATTCCCTTTTTGGAAAGGCGCTTCATAATACCCTGAATGGATGACTGACGGAAATTATCGGAATTTGATTTCATGGTCAGTCTGAATACGCCCACAGTTTTCGGAGAACGTGATGCGATATGATCTGCGATATAATCCTTGCGTGTCTTGTTGGAATGCACGATGGCGCCAATGATATTATTGGGAACATCGGAGAAATTGGCAAGCAGCTGCTTTGTATCCTTCGGCAGACAATATCCGCCATAGCCGAAAGAAGGATTGTTATAATGAGAACCTATTCTGGGATCCAGACCGATACCGTCGATTATCTGCTTTGTATCCAGTCCCTTCATCTCACAATAGGTATCCAGCTCATTGAAATACGCTACTCTGAGTGCAAGATAGGTGTTGGAGAACAGCTTCACAGCCTCCGCCTCAGTGGGATCTGTGAAAAGAACGGTGATATCCTCCTTGATAGCACCCTCCACCAGCAGAGCGGCAAACTGCTTTGCACGCCTGCAGGCATCCTCATCGGACTGCGGCGCACCAACTATGATTCGGGAAGGATAAAGGTTATCATAAAGAGCCTGTCCCTCTCGAAGGAACTCAGGTGAGAAAATAATCCTGCCGCAGTTATAGCGCTCACGCACTGAAGCCGTATATCCCACAGGAACTGTTGATTTGATAACGATGGTAGCGGTATCATTCACTTCAAGTACCTGCTCTATAACGCTCTCCACAGAGGATGTATCAAAATAATTCTTGTCGGGATCGTAATTTGTAGGCGTTGCGATGATTATCAGCTCTGCTTCTCTGTACGCACTGATTCCATCGGTGGTCGCAGTGAGATCCAACTCCTTTTCCGCAAGATATCTCTCGATATACTCATCGGCAATAGGAGATTTTCTCTCATTTATCATCTCTGCCTTTTCAGGAATGATATCGACCGTTGTTACCTTGTGATTCTGTGACATAAGCACTGCATTGGAAAGTCCCACATAGCCGGTGCCTGCAACTGCAATCTTCATTTTATATTTCCCCCTGTTAAGGTTCTGTATTTTTATTTCAGGATATAACTCCACATCATTTATTATACGCCTGCGAACTACATTTGTCAAGGCAAATCGACATATATACATAATACAACATCCCCCGAAGGATAATCCTCCGAGGGATGTACAAAATCATTTCAGTTCAACCACGGTAACGCCTGCTTCACCCTCGCCATATGCGCCAAGACGATAGCTCTTTACAGATGGATTGATCTTGAGTGCCTGATGCACCGCCGCTCTGAGAGCACCCGTACCTTTACCATGGATTATGGTAACGGAATGGATGCCGCTGAGAATGGAGCTGTCAATAAATCGCTCCACTTCAAGAACACCCTCGTCGCCCATCATGCCGCGGATATCAAGCTCCAGCGAGCTTTTGCGCTCTGCATTGGACTTCAGCTGCTTCTTGACCTTTCCGCCTGTGGAAGCGGACTGCTGCTTTTTCTTGTTCTCCACAAGACGCAGATTCTTCTGATTGGTCTTGACCTTCATCATACCGACCTGCACGAAGCACACGCCCGACATATTCGGAACTGTAAGCAGCGTGCCTTCCTTGCGGGTATCGGCAAGCATGACGGTATCGCCTGCCTTGAGCGGTCTCGGAAGGACATATTCCTCGCCCCTGCGCTCCATAACAGGGTTTGCCTCGTCGTGCATCTTGTTGAGAGCGCCGCCAACGCCTGATTTTGCTGCGCTGTGGCGCTTGCGGAATTCTTCCTTGTCGTTTATCTTCTTTATCTCATCAAGCTCGTTCAGCAGCATATTGGAGCGCATCCTCGTCTCCTCAATGATGCTCATGGCACGCTGGCGTGCGTTTTCAAGCTCCTTTTCCTTCTGAGCTTCAAGCTCGCTGAGCTTCTGCTTCAGCTCGCTCTCCGTCATCTTTGCATTGCGCTCGGATACCGCTATGCTCTCCTTCAGCTCCTCAAGCTCCTGACGGGACTTCTCGAGAGCATCCACCACCTGCTCAAAGCGCTTGTTTTCGGAGCTTACAAGGCTCTCTGCAAGGCTTATGACATCGTCAGGCATGCCAAGCTTCGAGGATATCGCAAAGGCGTTGGATTTTCCGGGAACGCCCACGATAACACGGTAGGTCGGCTTCAGTGTGTTCACATCAAATTCGCAGCAGGCATTCTCAACGCCCTCTGTTTCCAGTGCGAACATCTTGACCTCCTGATAGTGCGTAGTCGCTACCACCTTTGCGGAGTAGTTCTTCAGCGTTGTCAGGATGGATACGGCAAGCGCCGCACCCTCAACAGGGTCGGTGCCGCTGCCAAGCTCGTCTATCAGCACCAGCGAGCGGTCGTCCGCCATGCCGAGTATCTTAATTACATTAGTCATGTGAGAGGAGAAGGTGGACAGGCTCTGCTCGATGCTCTGCTCATCTCCGATATCCACATAGATGCCGCCGAAAACGCCGATGACGCTTCCATCGCCTGCGGGTATCATAAGTCCGCACATGGTCATGAGAGTAAGCAGTCCCACCGTCTTGATGGCAACCGTCTTACCGCCCGTATTGGGACCTGTGATGATAAGACAATCGTAGCTCTCACCTATTTCCACGGAAATAGGCACTACTGTATCAGCACTGATAAGGGGATGCCTTGCATTATGCAGCACCACTTTAGGATCATCGGATATCTCCGCTGCAACGCCCTTCATCTTAGCGCCGAGATTTGCCTTTGCAAAGTACAACTCAAGGATCTCCGCCACACGGAAGTTGTTCATGATGGAATCCGCATTCTCGCCCACCTGCTCGGAAAGCTCACGGGTGATGCGCTCTATTTCAGCCTGCTCACGGGATTTGAGCACTCTTATCTCGTTGTTTGCTTCAACGACGCTCATAGGCTCGATGAAGAAGGTCTGACCCGTTGCGGAAGTGTCATGCACGAGACCCGGCACATCATTCTTATGCTCAGAGCGCACAGGCACAACGTATCTTCCGTCACGCATGGTGACGATATTCTCCTGCAGGAATTTCTGCGTATTCTTGTTCTTTATGAGCTTATCCAGCTGCTCACGGATGTTCAGACCCTGTCTGACTATCCTTTTTCTGATGGAAGCAAGCTCGGGACTCGCGCCATCAGACATCTCCTCCTCAGAGATGATGCTTTCCGAAATGCGCTGTTCAAGATTCTTAATGGGATACAGCTCCGAGAAATAATCACTCAGGCTGTTTTCTATATTGGAGCACTGGCTGTACCAATCGCACAGCATTCCTGTTTCACGGAGTATCTCCGCCACATCCAGCAGCTCACGGAAGCTGAGGGCAGAGCCGCTCTTGCAGCGCTTCAGCGAGCCGTTGATATCCTTTATCTTACGGAATCTAGGCGTGCCGAACTTTGCGGAGAGCTTGAATGCATCGTCGGTCTTTTTAAGCTCCGCACGCATCTTATCCGCATCGAACACAGGCTTTAATTTCAGCGCCTGCTCACGGCAGGTGTCACTGTAGGTCTGCTCGGCAAGAAGCTCCAGTATCTTGTCAAGCTCCAGTTTCTTGTAATATTTATTCATTATAACCTCGTTTTCTTAAAAACGCATGGATCATTTCTTCGTTGCACCGCAGGTATCGCATACAGCGGTGTTCTCATTCAGGCTGCCGCATACAGAGCAGAACCATATTCCCGTTACGGGAGCGGCGCTCTGAACAGGTACAGGCTGAGGAACAGGCTGCACATCATCCTTGCTGATGGCAGGCATAGCTTCATCCTCCATCATGTCCACCTCAAACATAGGACGTTCCAGCGGAGTGATAGCAATGTTCTCTCCCTCATCGGTAATGCTGTCGCCCGCACGGTGATCCGTCAGAGGAACGACAGGCTCCACTTCCGGAGCAACCTCAGAAGGTGTAAACAATGGCTTTTCGGATGTGGTATTCTCAACGCCGATGGGAGAAACAGAATCCATAACATCATCAGTATCCTGGGCATCCTGCCTTTCAAGCTCTGCGTCAAGCGCCTTCATGCCCGAAAGCTCAGGCATATCCTCGAAGCTGTAAAGCTCCTGCACCTTAGGCATAGCTGCTCCCACCACTGCAGGCGCACTCGCCTTTTCGTGTGTGCTGCTGCTGAATACCAGCGGATCACAGTCGATGCACTCCTTGATTATTGCAAAACCACAGGCAGCAAACGCACTTATAAAATATGGATCTATTGATTTATATCCCATTATAGCGCCCCATACTTCCATAATGATAAGCAACGCTATACCAAGCGCAGACGCACCGATAAGCACCCTGAAGGACACTCTGAATCTCAGTGCCACAAGGATCGCCGCAATAATAAGCACAACGCCGGATACCACATACAGAACTATGCGGAAATCAATATAGGCCATCACATCCTCAGCCTCTGCGATCGCTTCATAAACATTATCAGGCAGCTGATTCATCAACGCTTCCTGTTCCTCAAATTCTGCGATCTGCTCATCGGTGAATTTATAGCCGTTTTCGATCTTCTGCTTCATGGCCTCAAATTCCATACGGACCTGCTCAAACTGACCGCTTTCAACTATGACCTTGACCTGTGCAAGATCTGCTTTGTCTGCGGCGTAAGAGCTGCTCGTATGTGAAGCAAACAGGAAATTCACCACCGCCACCAGAACAGCCATAACCAGCAGAACAATAAATTTCTTAAGCGGGATACGATCGAGATCGAAACGCATCGCAGCGAGATCAAAACCACCCGAAGCACGCCCCTCTGTCGTTCCGCAATGAGGACAACGGCGCTCCGCATTTTCCAGATAAGTCATGCCGCAGCTGCTGCAGCTGATAAAATTAGCCATACCAAACCTCCAAAAAACTATCAGATATTATAAGAACTGCACGCCGTTTCCCAAATCAAAGATTTGGACGGCTGAGC
>JAZSGG010000112.1:0-48151 GCA_045532595.1 Oscillospiraceae bacterium
TCTGTTACGGTGTAGGATGTCGAAGTGACATCCTCTGCCGCCGCTGTGAGATTATCGGCGTCAGTGCCGTAATATACTGCGTAATTTGTCGCATCCTCTACAGCGTCCCATGTGAGAGCAACCTGTGCGTCGCCTGCTGTAGCCTGTATGTTGGTAGGTACGGGGATAACGGGGGCAACGGGAGTTGCGGAAACTGCCGCAGAAAGGTCAGACCAGTAGCCGTTTGCAAAAGCCTTGACAGCGAAATAATACTTAGTGTCGTTTGTGAGGTCTGTTACGGTGTAGGATGTCGAAGTGACATCCTCTGCCGCCGCTGTGAGATTATCGGCGTCAGTGCCGTAATATACTGCGTAATTTGTCGCATCCTCTACAGCGTCCCATGTGAGAGCGACCTGTGCGTCGCCTGCTGTAGCCTGTACGTTGGTAGGTACGGGGATAACAGGAGCAACGGGAGTCGCGGAAACTGCCGCAGAAAGGTCAGACCAGTAGCCGTTTGCGAATGCCTTGACAGCAAAGTAATACTCAGTGCCGTTTGTAAGACCTGTTACGGTGTAGGATGTCGAAGTGACATCCTCTGCCGCCGCTGTCAGGTCATCGGCATCAGTGCCGTAATATACTGCGTACTTTGTCGCATCCTCTACAGCGTCCCATGTGAGAGCGACCTGTGCGTCACCTGCTGTAGCCTGTACGTTGGTGGGTACAGGTGTCACCGCAGTGGAGGTATATGCCTTGATATGGATATCACAATTGTACCTCTCTCCCATATCTTTCCAAGAGACAGTGTCCAAGCTGCTGCCCCAGGCATAGTAGCATCTGCCTGTAGTCGAGGAGTTATCATCGACTGCTACGCTTGAGCCGTTCTTAGCCATGTGGATGAAGACGGAGAAATTAGTGCCTGAAGGAACGCTGATAAGCTTATCAAGCTTGATCGTCTGCAGACCTGCGTATGTAGCTGTGCCTGTCTGGGTATGAACGAGCGTGCCGCTGAGAGGTGAGCCGTATTCAGCACCTGAGTATATCCTTATCTCATAAGGGGTAGACGCCTGGGTCGTTTGGAAAGAGACCGCAGATATAGGATCGTTGCTGTCAGAGGTAAAGATAACACCCATATTGCCATGAAAACTATTGTTGTAATAAAAGGTGTTAAAAACGCCTGCGTACTGATAGATGTTGGTGTAATTGGTCGTTGGCTCAAGCTCTATGGAGCGGATATCGTTTATGTTCTTGTCATAGTAGGACATCCAGAAGTAGCCCTCGTCTCCCCACCAGGTACCCCAGCTGTTCTTGATGAGCCATGCGCCGTCGCCCTCCGGTTCGGTGGGGAAGTTGGACTTGCTGAAGCTGTCATCCCAGCCGACGATGGTAACAGCATGGCCGCCGCCGTCTTCCGTATTTGGGTCTGCAATGTTGCAGTAGTATGCGTAATTGCTGCTGTTGTAGAACATATCATCATGATAATATGAGATGGTCAGTGCGCCGTTGTTCATCAGATAGGACTTGATGATATCCCTGTCCTCACCGTCGAAAAGGTATGCGTTCTGGAGATGATACATGGAATCGTATCTGTCTTCTTCGGACAGCGTGGGCGAGGTCGCAACGTTTGCGTAGTCTTCCTCGGGAGCAGCGCCCATCCATGAGCCGAGCGTGCCGGCTGATATATAGCTGTTTCCGCCGTTGTTGTAAGCGTCTGTGCCGAGATTGTATTCTTCGTAGCCGTCATGGTACAGAGGGTCGTCTGCATCGGTCGGGGTGGAGCCTAAGCCGAACCATACCAGATGCGCCTCGGACAGATTGATATCTGTTGTGGCAAGGCCGTCCTTGATGAGCATGGACTCGCCGCTCGCCATAGCAGCGTGCGCCCAGCAGGTGCCTGTGGGATTCTGATTCTTTACGGATGTTACCAGCCCGTAGTCACGCAAATCGTAGGATGTGGGCAGAACTGCGGCATAGCTGCCGAGATCATCCATATCGGACGTGAGCTCCATTTCGAGCTCGTTTCCGTCCTCGTCCACAATGCGATAGGGCATATAGCCGAATCTGGAAGGCTTGTCCGTCTCGAATATGGCAACTTTCTCAGAATCGAAGGGATCAGATGTTGCTTCGTAAGCCGTGGCAAACGTCTGCAGACCTGTCTGCGCCAGCATGGAAGCCGACATTGCAACGGAAAGCACCGCATTAAACAATGACTTTTTGTGCTTCATGATAAATTCCTCCTCTTGTTGTGATGATACTATTTCTTTTAATGATTTATACTATATATGATACTACTTTTTGGCAATTATGTCAATGCTGATACAATAAAAATGTATTTATATAAATTGTTGATTTTGTCAACAAAAAGGCATTAAAGCATAGTGCGGCGGTGGGCGCGTTTGTGATATTCTCATCGGCAGGGGCGCAGGTGGCAGGCAGAAAACTGCCCATCTACTGCGTTGACAGGGATGACAACAAGATAGCGCTGACTTTTGATGTGGCTTGGGAGAATTTCAAAACTGAGCAGCTCATCGACATCATTGACGAGTTTGACGACAGCCTCATCACGACGGTCGAGGGCATAGAAATCAAAGTAATACGGTGGCACTTGATACAGATGGAAGACCGCTCCATGAGCCGATTTAAGGCTGTGGAGCGGTTAAATTTATATGCACTTATTTTTCATCAGACAGTAAGAAGAGCAAAGCCCTGCACATCTTCAGATATTATTCCTTTACTTATATTGCCATTAGTGAGATACAGTATTTTGTTTTCGGGTACGCCGTACTTAAGCAGGTTTTCTTTTACTGCCACAACAGACTGAGCTAGTGCTATAGCAATGATAATATAATCATAATCATCTGACGTTAAATTCTTGAGATCGTCAATATTTGTCATATCAAACATACCAACTATCTGATGATGTGCTTCTCTCTCAATCAGCTCCTTTATATTATAACCATAGTCACCTCTGCCGTAAATGATGACCCTATCAGAGCTTCCCAGCTGTGGATACAGATTGTTTACCGAATCAAAGAAGCAACAGATATCAGTAGAAAACATCAGGTGATAGCAATACGACAAAACCATCTTCTGATATGCCCTGTTTTCCAGAACGCCGTTTTCAGCCAACGCATCACTAAATCTCTGTGCCGTCAACTCTACATACACTTTATTTTTGGAATTTGTATGCGAGATCGAAGTGCTTCTGATCCTGTAATTATACAGCACCTCATGCAGAACATATACTGAGCCAGCTTCAATGAAGCATGGGAGCGCCGCTGACATATCCTCGCCCATGTGCATTCTGTTATCTAACCTCTGAATATTCTTCTTGAGAATTTCAGGCTTACACAATTTGCACCATATAGTTGGAAGTGTTATATTATCAATAGCGATCTTATAGTCACTGTAATGCGCCTCTATACGTGCGCCGATATCCTCTTTCGTATAATACCCTTCGTCCAGAGCCTCATATATACTCGTGTTTGTGTTATTATCATATCTCTTTATGTATCCGAATGTGATTACATCCGGATCGTAATCACCGATTTTAGAGAAAATGGTGCTGAATGTACTCGGCTCAAACCAATCGTCTGCGTCAACAAAGGTAATATAGTCGCCCTTTGCCATCTCAACGCCTGCTTTTCTAGAACTTACCAAACCACCATTAGGCTTGTGTATGACACGTACCCTGCTATCCTTTTCAGCATATTCGTCGCAGATCTGAGAACTGGAATCCTTTGAACCATCGTCCACCAAAATAATATCAAGAGCATCATAATCCTGACTAATGATGCTATCTACGCACTTATGTATATAATCCTCGCTGTTATATATAGCAACTATAACAGAAACCAACTTATTCATACTCTGATTGCTCCTTTAATCTAAAAGTTCCAGTTTTGCCGCAGGATGACTCTGCCTCTTCTCAACAGGCGGCAGTATCATATAATCATCAAACAGATCTCTCAGATACCTGTCATATTCCTTGATGACCATAAGCTGCTTTCCCTCATATTCAAGCTCGGTATATTCATCGTAATAAGCAGATGACAGACCATATCTGATCTGTTTTCTGTTAGGAAATGTCAGATGACTGATAAGCTGTGTGCGTTTTCCCTCAGCCGCTTTCTGAGCCTTTAAAAGTGCCTTTCTCCATACGGAAAGAGGTACAAACGACGCCAGTTTATATACCGCTCTTTTCATTACATTCTCGGCACGCTTACATCCCACAACCGAATAAAGTCCCTTGCGTATGATATAACAAAGTACATATTGAGCCCTTCGTGCCAGATATCCATCAGGAACATTATCAAAAACAAATATATCGATAAACACGCCGTGATGGCAATTTATGCCCTCCTGCCCCTCACGAAGAAACAGTGTCCCGTTTCTTCTGAGCTTTGAGTAGCCCCATCTGTATTCAGGATCCGTGCGGAACTCCTGCAGAAAGAATTTATCGGTATCAAGTTCGGTCTGGCATATTTTGAAGAAGCGTTCATATTCTTCTCTGGACATCATAATATCAGCATCGTTATCCCATGGTATAAATCCTTTATGTCTGGCAGCACCCAACAATGTTCCGCCATCCAAGGAATACTTGATATTATGTTTTCTGCATATCCTGTCGACCTCGACAAGCATTTCAAGTTCAGTAAGCTGAAGCTTCCTCAGCGTTTCTTTGTCCCAAGAAACCATATACTCATTCCCTTTTGTTTATTACTGCATAAGCTGCTTTATTCTTTCGATAACATCATTATCCAATCCGCTGTTTTCCTTAAGGAAATCACCGCCCGCAACTATTCCGGGCAGAACAGGACAATCGTTATATACGATCTCAAACAGACATGCCTTGTCATCGTAAAGCTTGTCCTTTAATTCTCTCATATCCTCTGCAGATCCGATCTTATAAGCCTGTATGCCATAAGCTTCTGCGATAGCTTTAAAGTCACACGAGAAGTAATCCCCCTCGGTTTCGCCTGTCGCAACAAACCTGGAGTCAAGATATAACTCCTGGAATATTCTTATATTACCTAACGCCTGGTTGTTAAAAACGATCATCTTTACGGGAAGCTTGTTCTTGGCAATGGTGTTAAGCTCCTGAATATTCATCTGCGCTCCGCCATCTCCTGTAAAAGCATATGTCGGACGACTGCTTCCATATACCGCTCCTATCGCAGCAGGTATAGCATATCCCATAGCACCAAGTCCCGCAGACATATACATTCTTGAATCTTCCTTAATGACAGCAGATTGTCCTCCGTATGTCATGTTCTTTCCGACATCAAGGATTATATTTGCATTCTCAGGGAGCACTTCAGTTATCTCATTGAACAGCTTGTTTCCGCAAGTCATATCACAATCCTTAAGAAGCTGTTTCATTTCGGCGCAGTTATCAGACCATTTCTTATAGTCACCGATAACATTGCCTGAATTACTGTAATGCGCCAGAAGCCCTGCCAACACAGATCTGATGTCTTCCTTGATCTGTATTTCATCATTGCGGAGTTTGCGCTCCAATTCCGTATTGTCGATGTCTATTCTGATAAATTTATGCGCTCTCGGTGCAAACAAGCTCAGATTATGTCCCACCTGCTTCGAACAAAGTCTTGTTCCAATAGATATCACGCAATCGGCATTCTGCAATGCTATTCCTGCCTCTCTGCGTGCAGTACCTCCGATATATCCCATCATATATTTCGAGTCAGTAGGGAGAACATCAACAGCAGGCAGTGTACATACAACAGGCACTCCCAGCGTATTTATGAGATCTCTGAATTTATCTCTGCATCCAGCCTGAGCGATGCCTGCGCCTGCTATAATAGCAGGTCTGCTGCATACTGCAAGCGCCTCTGTAATGGCAGTAATATCAGCAGCAGCAGCTGCATCCAAAACGACAGGCTCTGCCTTGTCGATAGTTACGGTCTCTCGGCATACATTGATAGGCAGGTCGAGATAAACAGGACCTTTTCTGCCGCTCATTGCCACTGTATACAGATCATTAAAACACTTGATATAATCAGTATCAAGCTCTGCTTCAAACGATACTTTGGTTACATTTTTGGCCATAGCAGCCGCCTGTATTTCCTGGAAACCAAGCTGTCTGAGATCCATAGCACGCTTTTTATCCTTGGTATTTACATTACCCGATACAAAAAGCACCGGTATCGAATCAAACCATGCATTAGCTATTCCTGTAACCATGTTTGTAAAACCGGGACCACTGGTAGATATGGCAACACCCAGCTTGCCTGATGCCTGAGCATAGCTGCACGCCGCCAGAGCTGCACCCTGCTCGGTCGCACAGGAATGATAATTTATCTTATCCTTGTATTTTCCCAGGGAATCAAATATGTAAGCGATCATTCCACCCTGATAACCGAAAACATCGGTCACTCCATTAGAGATCAGGAACTCCACAAAATAATCCGCAACACTGATTTCTCGCATTATAAATTCTCCATTACTTTATATTCAGAAAAGCGCTCTGCACAATTGGTATGCCCTTTTCAATATCATTGAGTTGCTCTATCCTTGCGCAGTGATAACCGGCAGAAAAATCCGTGCTAAGGAAAATATCCGTTCTGCGGATGATATCCTCTGCCGACATATGATCCTGTCCAAAGGCAATTACATTAGCGTCGTTATGCTCTCGGATAAGTCTTGCAACATCATCATTATATGCGATACCGCATCTGACTCCGTCTACCTTGTTGCAGGCTATCATAATACCTATACCTGTTGCACATATTACGATGCCTCTGGCACAATCACCCGAAGCAACAAGCTTTCCGACTTTTTCGCCATATATGGGATAATCCACAGGATAGATATTATCGTACGGTCCGACATCGATCACTTCATGACCTTGCTCTTTAAGGTATTCGGAAAGCTTTGATTTGTATTCAAATCCTCTTCTGTCGCTTCCTATAGCTATTCTCATTATTTTCTCCTACTTAATGAAGCCAGTCAGGTCTTCTGGTCTGTAACAGTCCCGAGAATATCTCTATATCCTCTGACGTTGTGATCTTGATATTCTTTTCGGAACCTACGGAAAGATAAACACTCTTGCCCATTTCCACATATAATGCACAAGAAGAAATGGACGGCTCCAGCTCTCTCTTAACCGCTTCCTTATGCACCTCAATAAGTTCATTGATATAATACGACTGAGGAGTCTGAGTAATCTTAAGATTATCTCTCGGTATCTGATCGTTGGATACTATAGCGTCGTTTGTCTTAAGCATTACAGATGTGCAGGGGATTACAGCAGTTGCATTTCCGAACTCACGGCACACTCTTATATTATCAGAAATAATATCTGCGCTTACCATGGGTCTTATTGCATCATGAATAACAACGATATCGTCATCATCATGATATCTGGTTGCTATATCATATAATCCATTGCGTATAGAATCCTGACCTGTAGGACCGCCATTCACTATATTCTCCAGCTTTGTAATGCCGAACTGTCTTGCATAGGCACGAAGTATATCATGCCATCCCTCTAAACATACTACCTCGATAGCGTCTATATTCGGGTGCTTCTGGAAAGCCTCCAGCGTATATACGATAACAGGCTTATCCTGTACATTTATAAATTGCTTGGGTATATTCTGATGTGTCCTCTGTCCTACGCCTCCAGCGATTATCATTGCTATGTTCATAATGATACTTCCTTTCCACAAAATAGTTACAGTTTGTCGTTATCTCTCAAAAACAGTAAACCAACGATCAGTTTCGCTGAAGCCCTTTTCATTGTTGAGATGAGGCAAAAAGTCCTGCTTGATTATCTTAAAACCTTTATCCGTGAGGGTTTTGTAGTATTCGTTATACTCCGTGGGAGTTCTATAGATCACATCGTAAGTAGTTTTCAGTGCCTCCGATGGGCAGCTGTCCAGCGTAAGACGCTTTTCCAGTGCTACCGTTTCGGTAAAATACATTATACAATGCTCATCAAGCAGATCGTTGAGCCCGTCTATGCACATTTTCAGATCGGAATCGTTGATATACATACATACACCGCCGATTATCACACGGTCAAACTTACGCTTAAGCTCTACTCCTGTGAGATTAACTACACCCTGGAATGAAGCGGAAATGAAATCATATTCTTTCGCCTCAAACACACATCTCTTTTTGGCTATATTCACCATTTCGCTTGAAAAATCTGCACCAAGATAATATCCTGCAAGCGGTATCACAGACTCAGCCCACCTGCCCATTCCACAGCCGATGTCAAGCACCGCATTTTCCTCGCTGATCTTCAGCAACGGCATGATATTCGCTTTCTCGAAAACATCCCATTTAGCGGCATGATCCGGATTCTGATCGCCAAGGAGCACAGCTGTATACGGACATTCCATCTCAGCTGCCCTCTTTGCACGTTCATTGTAAAAATCCACAGTGTTCTGCGTGTTTATATCAACTTTTGTATCATATATCCTATGCTCATTCATGCTGTAATTCCGTTCCTCTTATGTAATTAAGAATTCTTTCATAGTCGTCAAAATAGTCGATCTCCGACCAGAACAGTTTGTTCACGTCAAGCGTATTGATGTTGTATTCCTCAGTCAGACTATACAGTACATTTTCCCACCAGCGCTGGTGCTGCTGAGTGTTTATCATTTCCTCAAGTCTACCCCAGAACGTTCCAAGGAACGATCTGCCGACCTTGGCAATTCCCACATACTCGCCTGTGCGCTCGCTGAGCGGCAGCTCCTTGCCGTATTTTTTCAACACGCCGTTACTGGTCGTACTGAAAAAATAGTCGCCCATCTCTTTTCTTGAGGTGTCTATCGCAAGAACATTATCCATTTCTGCGTTTATCATCATATCCATGATCTCATCAGACATGAACACGTCAGCGTTCATTAACAGAAGTTCGTCATCGGTATAATTCCTCGCGAACCACAAACTTGCAATACTGTTGGTCACATCATAGAAAGGATTATAGTAATATGTAACGTCATAGCCCTCAAGTGCTTCATATATCTTCTCTTGTTTATATCCCACGCATACGCAGCACTCGATATTTCTGCGGGCGAGCATATCCACAGTATGCCTGATAAGCGGAACTCCGTCAATTGGTAGAGTACACTTAGGTATTTCCTCGATCATTCGTGAGATCCTGGTGCCTCGGCCCGCTGCCAAAAGAATCGCCTTCATAACATATCCTCCGTAATCAACGTTTTAGTGCCGTAAATATCCGATTATTCCATCAGCAAGTCTTTTGTGATCGGAAATGCTGATATCTCCTATATGCGCTACTCTGATCTGATGCTCTGCGAGGTTGCCTCCGCTGGGGTTTACCACCATACCCAATTCATGCCTGAGATAGTCATACACTCCTTTTGCGACAGGCGCTTCAAACAAAACAGGAGTTATCGCATTGGAGAGAGGATAATCAGGAATCCTGATACCATCACAGGAAACAATGAGACTTCTGAAATACTCTGCCTTTTTCGCAATCTCACCGAGATAATCCACAAGACCTTTTTCAAAAATAAACTTCATAAAATCATTCATCTCATAAAGTGTGCCGACCGCCGGCGTGAACGGAGTCTGTCCTCGCTTCATGTTGTTGGAATAATCCTTGAAGTCAAAATAAATCGTTTGGGTAGGATTTCGCAGGACACGCTCGTTAAACGTCCTGCTGTTCAGCATCACGACAGAAATTCCGGGAGATGAACAAAAGCTCTTCTGCGAGCTTACGATAGTAACGTCTATACCCCAACGGTCCATGCTGTATCTGTCGCAGAGGAACGTAGATATAGCGTCCACCATCAGAAGCATATTGTTTTTTCGGCAAAATTCGCTGATGAGACCGATATCATACAATTGCCCTGTTGAGGTTTCGTGCAGATTTACAAGCAGCCCTGTATAACCCTTGCCTTGATATTCCGAAAGCCTGTCCGCTGTCAGCACTTCACCGTCTGATAACAGAATATCGGTATGTGATATGCCGTGCATATTGCATATCTGCGAAAAGCGTTTACCGAAGGTTCCGCCGACTATAACAAGCAGCTTGTCGCTTTGGGTGAACACATTCATAACCGCCGCTTCCATCGCTGCAGTACCTGAAGCTGTGAGGAAAAAACACTCCGAATCATCTGCTGTCTCCATAAGTGTTTTCAGCATCCGATCGCTGTCAAGCATCACCTGAGAAAACTCATCATTTCGAAAATACGGAACAGGTTCCGACCTTTTCTTTAATGTCCGTTCGTACATCTGTACAGGACCAATGGTAAATAACATAAATCGTTACCTCCGTGAGGTATGTAAATCTGTAGCCTGCGTCAACAGTCTTTATTCTGAAGATTATGATCCGAGATCTCAAATATGGTAACATCGCAGGTTCCTTTTCTCGCTTCGGGGGGCGGAAGCTGCATATAGTCACCATAAGCCTTTTTCAGCCATTTATCTGCATCATAAGTGGCAAGAAATCGCCTGTCATTAAAACTCAGCTGTTTTAACTGTAATAGCCATTTTCTTGGAATAACGTGACCAAGCACGGCACAGATCGAGTAATCAGTAACATATCTGTACTTTTTCCTGTTGCTGTACTTTCTTGCGATCGCTTCCAGACCTGCATGTGCAAAACTTCGAGGTATCTTGTTCAAAAGGATATATCCCAATCTCTTCAGAGGATTCTTTTCCTGTACACGTCCAACTTCAGAGTATAATATCTTTTTGAGAGCATAGCAGCACTTCATAACAAAAAGCTGTTTTGATTTTTCATTCGGAAGTCCGTCTGATACGAAGATATCGACAAATATGCCATCATTCATCTTAAGATGCTCCTGACCATTTCTGACATATCTGGAATAATTGTATCGCAGCTTCCCGTAGAACCAAGGATAGTTAGGATCGGTCTTATAGGTCTGGAAAAAGTATTTATCCGAGTCGAGCTCTTGCTGACATACGCGGCAGAATTTATCATACTCTTTTCTTTCCATGCGGATATCCACATCATCATCCCATGGAATGAAGCCTTTATGCCTTACCGCACCCAATAAAGTACCACCACATATAACATATCGTATTTTGTGCTTGCGACAGATCCTGTCCACCTCGCACAGCATATCGAACAGTATATTATGAAGCTGTTTAAGCTGCTGTTCATTCAAACGGATTATTTCCATAATCGTTCGCTCCTAATTATATGTTAACAATTACATCATGTATTTTCTGGCCACAAGTTCCATCGGCGTTCTCTACGCTTGCATATATTGCGGAGAGTCTTGTGTTTTTCTTTTCGTCCTCACCATTTTTGACCATCTCTATAAAACCAGGTATCGTAGCGCCATCCTCTACGAAATAATTCTCAAAATAGTCGAAGTTCACGATATTGCATTCTCTTTGTTTTACCGTGCCGTCTGTAAGCAGAACAGGCTTGTTAGTCAAAGAGAATTGCGCTACCAATGAACTGGAGTCGCTAATCAAAGCATCTGAAAGCTTCATTGCAGGATATGCGGAGTCTTCCGTATCCAAAACAATGTTTGAACAGGTTTTGGCACGCTGCATAACATCAAGATAAGCATTCAGCATATTCGGACGCATTGATCTGACTGTAGCATCAAGCAGCGGGTGCGGGCGCCATATAAGCGCACAACTCTCATCATTTGCAAAGATGTCGATTATCTTATTCATTTCTTCTGCCCAGTTCTCAATTCTCAGAAGATATGCTATTGATGTGTTCAACATGAAGGTTATCTTCCCCTCGGTGATCTCTTCCCACTGCTTCGGCACATCCACCGAATCTAAATTATTGATAATATAGTCAGTTTTAGGGCTTCCCAATGCAAGCAGCTTATCCGGAGCTATTCCGCCGGCTGCATAATATTCTTTTTGTATTTTCGATTGTGTAATGATACGATCCGAATATCTAAAACCGGAAGCAATGTTATTTGGCGCTGTGCTGAAATCAGCGAAAAAAGTAGAAATGTGATACGGTACATATACCAGCATCGGAGTGTGCTTTTTCAGCTCAAATGAATAAAATCTGGGATCCACACTTGTAACATAATTGCAGTTATCATACGGATTATGGATATACACGATATCAGGCATACGGGTTTCGAAATCGTATTGATCGTAATGGATTATGGGAACATAATCAGGATAACAGTTACCCTCATAGTGAAAGGCGCCAAAAGAGTGATCGGGATTACGATCATAGTAAGGCGCAGCAACAACATAAACATCGCAGTTCGGATCGCTGACAGCAGCTCTCCATATGCTCTCAAGAGAATCCCACATAGATGCCTTATAGGGACAGAATACTACTTCCAGCCTGACCTGTATATCGTTCTTTGCGCTTTCCTCGACCTTTGCAAGCGCCGCATCAATACGCTCCAATATATCGGCGTTGTTTTCGTCAGAAAGGCTCACTGCCGCTTCATAAAGCGCCTTGCAGTACTCCTCAAGAAGCAACACTGTTACAAAACCCTCACCCTCCGAGGCTTCGATAGCATCACTGAGTTCCAGTGCGGTATCCTGACAATCGGCAAGGAGATTCTGCGCATTGCTGTATTCTTTTCTGCTAACCAGATCTTTTACTACCCCATGCGCCTCATATATAGAAGCAAACACCTCAAGAATATTGTTTTTAAAATACTTTCTCATACATTACTCCCTAATATTATGTTTTATCAAAAGCGGAACGACCACAAAACTGCTCGAGGATCCCGATGCCACACAACAAATCAGATGCTTCTGTTGTTAAGCTGGGAATCTCGTCTTAATATTCAGGCCATTCAAGGGTAGAAATACTAAATACACAAAATTCGCCTATATAATACATCTGCTTTTGTGTAATATATCTATATTATACACTAAAAGAAATACCCTGTCAATAGTATTATTATCGTCCGTATCCCTCAAAACTTTAGTCACTTCTCACGACACCACTGTCTTTATCTGTAAGATGCTCGTTAGGCTTATGCCACACGAGATATCTGCAATTCCCACTGCCTTACAATAATACTTGACAACATATTTGTTATATAGTAAAATAAATACAAATATATATGGGATTGTTTTTTCAATTTTCAGATCTGTTTGAAAGCACTCTGACAGGTGATAAATTCTTATCACAGCAAAGACTTTGACACCGTATATTGGTTTCAGATTTTTAATATAGCAACGATACAATTCGGGTACAGGAATGTTACAAAAAGAGGTAACAGTGAATGAGTATAATTTTAAAGTTGATGAGATCAATGAACTCATCAGATACGCAAGTCCTTACAGAGGATGTTCTCAAATGGATAGAACAAAAAAACAGCAGCATCAATATATCGATCAAAAAGAACAATTTATCAGACAGCGATTTCTGGTTATATGATGAGAATTATGGCGAGATACGCAACAGAAACAGCAGTTTCTTTCAGATAAGAGGACTTCAACAATACCGTGATAGTGAGCTTGTACTGGAACAGCCTATACTCATACAGGATGAGATAGGCTATCTTGGCATGATCTGCAAGGAGATAGATGGTATACTTCATTTTCTCATGCAGGCGAAAATCGAGCCGGGCAATGTAAACAAGATCCAGATATCTCCGACTATTCAGGCAACAA
The DNA here is from genome assembly GCA_045532595.1 of Oscillospiraceae bacterium. Taxonomy (GTDB): domain Bacteria; phylum Bacillota; class Clostridia; order Oscillospirales; family Ruminococcaceae; genus CAG-115. Next base: position 13,564 of record JAZSGG010000112.1, read on the forward strand.
AGAGCAATTTCACTCAGAAGCACGGCGGGAAAAAACCTGCTTATCTGGACTATTTTCTTGAGGCGAAACCCGACAACATCCTTGTTGACCAGATACAATCGGAGCAATCCTCCCGTTTTCTCGGAAAGAGAAACAGAAATATAATCATCATGGTGGATGAAGACATCGAAGTACTCCCCAGCCATCGTTGGATGACCCTCAGTACGATAAAACAGCTGATGAGGATAGATAATCTTGTCAATATGGATACCCGCACGGTGCTTTCGTGTATACCATATTCACGGATTCCTATAAGCAACGAAGAAAAACAACAGCTTGCTGAACTGTTTAATGATAAAGCTCTGTTCAGATCTATATTCACACAGCCATCTCACAGCGACATGGTGAAAGTATTCCGCCATATCAACAACTACAAGATGCTGCACAGCTGCTCCAATAAAATCATTCCGCTGAATGAAATGGGGTCTTGGGAATTTACAGACAGTGGCATCGTTCATAAAAAAGGCTATCCGTTCAAGGTGATATTCTGTGACATCGAAATTGAGGGCCGAGAAGTCACACACTGGTCTCAGCCACTGTTTGAAGCGGACGGAATGGCAACATTCGGACTTATCACTGCGGAATTTGATGGAAAGCTGAAATTTCTGGTACAAGCAAAGCCCGAGGCAGGCTGCTTTGACGGGATCGAGCTCGCGCCAACCGTACAGCTTGAAGCATCAGTGCCTGAGAGTGCATATTCCGAGATAGACAAGCTGTTCTTCAGCCTTATTAATAACGGCGCAGAGGTAAAAAACAACGTCGTCCTGTCTGAAGAGGGCGGACGTTTCTATCATGAGCAAAACAAAAACATCGTGCTAAGAGTTCATCTGGAACAGATCGGCGATCTTCCAGACGGCTATTTCTGGCTGGATTATGCAACCCTCAACGAAATGATACAGTTCAATAACGTTCTGAATATTCAACTGAGAAATCTACTTTCGATACTGGAGATGTGATTATGAGCAAGATAAGGATAGGCGTTCTCTGTCCATCCGAGATCGCTTTCAGGCGGTTTATGCCTGCGCTTACAAAAAATGAGCGGTTTGAGTTTATCGGAATATCCTCCGTAAGCGCAGAGGAATGGTTCGGTGAGCCGACAGATGAACTTGTATCGACAGAGCGCGAAAAAGCGCAGAATTTTGTAAACACATACGGCGGCAGACTATTCACTTCCTATAAGGAGTTACTGAGTTCGGATGAGATAGACGCTGTATATATCCCACTTCCCCCTGCGCTCCATTTCAGATGGGCAAAAGCCGCTCTCGAGAACGGAAAGCATGTATTGCTCGAAAAACCTTTTACCACTTCTCTGAGGGATACCGAGGAGCTGCTTGATATAGCAAAAGCAAAAGGTCTTGCAGTTCATGAGAACTATATGTTCGTATATCACACTCAGCTTGATTGGATAAAAGACAAGATATCAGATGGTATCATCGGCGATATCCGTCTGATACGCATTGATTTCGGTTTCCCGTTCAGGGGAGCGAATGATTTCCGATACAACAAAGCACTGGGCGGCGGTGCGCTGCTTGACTGCGGAGGATACACAGTCAAGCTTGCGGGAATGTTCCTCGGAGATACGGCAAGAGTCACTGCATCACAGTTGAACAGCAAGGATGGCTTTGACGTTGATATCTACGGCAGTGCAACTCTCACAAACGATGACGGGCTGACCGCACAGGTATCTTTCGGCATGGATAACAGCTATAAGTGCAGCCTTGAAGTATGGGGCAGTACAGGCACCGTCTATACCAACCGCATCCTTACCGCTCCCGACGGCTTTGAGCCGACAGTTATCATAAAGAAGGGCAATGAGGAGCAGAGCTATACTCTTGCTGCGGATGATACATTCGGGAAGTCTATCGGTCATTTTGAAAAATGTATCACCGATAATAATGTGAAATCGAAGCATTATAACACCATATTGCTCCAAAATAAACTAGTTCAAATAATCGTGGAGAAAGAATATGACAGTAACTGAGTTAGGTATAAAAGGCGTGTATCTGATCGAACCTGATGTATTTAAAGACTATCGTGGATATTATATGGAATCATATTCTGCAAGAACACTTTCAAAATACGGGATAAATGATGTATTCGTACAGGATAATCATTTATTATCTCTGAAACCTGGCACAATCAGAGGTATACATTTCCAGAATTGTCCATACGCTCAATCGAAGCTTCTGAGATGTACTAAGGGTAAAATTCTTGATGTTGTAGTAGATTTGCGAAGTGATTCTCCTACATACAAAAAGTGGATCTCTATCGTTCTTGATTCAGATCAAAAACAGCAGATTTACATTCCAAGAGGATTTGGACATGCTTGTATGTCTTTAGTTGAAGATACTGAAGTTCAATATAAAGTCAACGAATTATATATGCCCGAGTGTGACAGAGCCATTGCATGGAACGACCCCGAGTTAGGTATTGACTGGGGACGTGAAGAAATTATTGTTTCTCCCAAAGACATGAATGCCCCTCTGCTTGCTGACAGTGACGTTAATTTTACAATGGAGAACACGAAATGAAAAAAGTGATAATTACCGGCGCAACAGGATTTATTGGTGGTGCATTATCGAAAAAATTATTGTCGCAGGGTATTACTGTTTATGGTGTAGATATTAATGCAGAAAAACTTGACGACATGAAGCGTTTTGGCAATTTCGTACCGATAGTAGCTGATTTTTCAAAATATAATGAACTTGATCTTTTGATCGGTGCACATGATTTCGATTGTTTTTTTCATGTAGCCTGGGCCGGTTCTTTAGGTGGCACCGATCTATATAATCATACTCTACAGAACTATAATGTTGAAGCAGCTTGTATAGCATGTGACAAGGCAATATCATTGGGTGCGAAACGTTTTGTGTTCTGTAGTTCCAGCTATTCAGAGATGATTTCTACAGAATCGGATCGTCCAATAAATTATTATGGAATTGCAAAAAAATCAGCTGGGGCACTATGTATGGCGATCTGCAACAAAAATAACATTGAGTGCAATGTTGCCGTTTTAACTAACACCTATGGCTATGGAGACATTTCCAACAAAGCGGTAAATACATTTATACGGAAAATGCTGAAAAACGAAAAACTTGATCTGATTACAGGTGACAGAGCAAATGATTGGGTATATATTGATGACACCGTATCAGGAATAATTGCTGTAGCGTCCTCTCCCTATTCATCAAAAGCATATTATATTGGGCATAGCAAAATTTCGACATTCAAGTCAAAGCTTATTGAAATGAGTGAAGCATTAAACAGCAGCTCAGAACTGGTATTCGGAACCTTTCCCGACAATACTTTTGTTGACTATTCTGTTTTCAATTTGAATGAACTATATGAAGATACCGGATTTAAATGTATAGTCGATTTTAAAGAAAGCATTATAAAAACCTCTGAATGGATCAAGGAACTGGACCTAATAAAGTAAAGGAGCAGCAACATGAAAGGAATAATCCTTGCGGGTGGCAAAGGCACCCGTCTTTACCCTAACACTATCGCAGTAAGCAAGCAGCTTCTGCCTGTTTATGACAAGCCGCTCATCTATTATCCGCTGTCGGTACTTCTGCTGGCAGGTATAAGAGATATCCTTATCATATCTACACCCGAGGACACCCCGAGTTATGAGAAGCTCCTCGGTGACGGCAGCCGCATCGGCATACATATCGAATACAAGGTGCAGGACAAGCCCCGTGGGCTTGCCGACGCATTCATTATTGGTGCAGAGTTCATAGGCAATGACAGCGTATGTCTTGCACTTGGAGATAATGTTTTTTACGGGCAATCTTTTTCGCTGCTGCTTAAAGACGCAAAACATCAGGCTGAACAGGATGGAGCCGCAGTTTTCGGCTATCCCGTTAAAAATCCCCGTGAATTCGGTGTGGTAGAGTTTGACGAAAACAACAATGTAATATCCATCGAAGAAAAGCCCGACACCCCCAAATCAAACTATGCAGTGCCGGGTCTTTATTTCTACGATAATGAAGTTGTGGAGATAGCCAAAAATGTAAAGCCATCCGCACGCGGTGAGATAGAGATAACTGCTATCAACAACCACTACCTCGAACAGGGCAAGCTTAAGGTAACGCTGATGGGCCGAGGAATGTCGTGGCTTGATACAGGCTCTCCAAAAGGCATGTACAAGGCTGGTGGATTTGTTAAAACCGTACAGGAGATGCAGGGCTTTTATATCTCATGTATAGAGGAGGTCGCATGGAGATGCGGCTATATCACCACCGAACAGCTCCACAGGCTTGGTGAGGAGCTGAAAATGACAGACTACGGAAAATATATACTCTCACTTTCGGAGGAAGTTTTATGAAGATAATCGTAACAGGCGGTGCAGGCTTCATCGGCGGAAACTTCGTGCATTATATGCTTAAAGCTCATCCCGAATACAGGATAATCTGCCTTGACTGTCTTACTTATGCCGGAAACATGGAGACCCTTGCACCCGTAATGGACAATCCGAACTTCCGCTTCTGTAAGGTAGATATCACAGACCGTGAGGCTGTGAACAAGGTATTTGAGGAGGAACACCCCGATATCGTTGTAAACTTTGCAGCGGAGAGTCATGTTGACCGCTCCATAGAGGATCCCTCTGTATTTCTTAAAACGAACATCATGGGAACTCAGGTGATGATGGACGCCTGCCGCAAATACGGCATCAAGCGCTATCATCAGGTATCCACAGACGAGGTGTACGGAGATCTTCCCCTTGACAGACCCGACCTGTTCTTCACCGAGGAAACTCCTATCCATACTTCAAGCCCATACTCGGCTTCCAAAGCAAGTGCAGATCTGTTGGTGCAGGCTTACCACAGGACCTTTGGTCTGCCTGTCACTATTTCCAGATGCTCCAACAACTATGGACCTTATCATTTCCCCGAAAAGCTCATCCCTCTGATGATCGCCAATGCACTGAACGGCAAGCCGCTTCCCGTTTACGGTGAGGGACTTAATGTCCGTGACTGGCTGTACGTCGAAGATCACTGCCGTGCCATCGACCTTATCATACACAAGGGACGCATCGGCGAGGTATACAACATCGGCGGTCATAACGAAATGAGGAATATCGACATCGTAAAGATGATCTGCAAGGCACTGAACAAGCCCGAAAGCCTTATTACATACGTTGCAGACCGCAAGGGTCATGATATGCGCTACGCCATCGACCCCGCCAAGATACATAATGAACTTGGCTGGCTTCCCGAAACCAGATTTGCAGATGGTATACAAAAGACCATTCAGTGGTATCTTGACAACCGTGAGTGGTGGGAGCATATCATCAACGGCGAGTATCAGGAATATTATCGGAAGATGTACGGCAACAGAACGAATTAATAGCACACAAAATCTTTTTATAAACAAAACCGCCACTGTGAAGTGGTGGTTTTTGATTTTCAGAATCTCCACTGTATCTCAATCGTAGTTTCGGTAATTAGCATTCTGGAGATAAGTTCACCCGCAACTGCCCGTTTAACGCTCATCGGCAGTACAGGAAAATGCTTCATAACAGATATCACGTCCACAGATGAATTATTCTTTTGTTCTGAAAGATGGGATATCTCAGCGTTCAATTTCTCCTGCTCCTCAAGCAGCTTTTCAAGCTTTATTTCAAGCGCTGTACCTATGCGCTCACTGCTTTCTGCGATACGGTCGATAAGATTGTCAGCTTGCTGTGACACCTCCTCTAACCGCATTTTCAGCTTGTTTATGCGTGGGTCGGACTTTGGCTTCTGCTGAGGGATAAGACTCCTTATTTCATCCAGTTTTCTTATTATCTCTGTCTCGACAACGCTTTCTATATCGGATATAAGCGGCTTACCCGTAATCCCCCCACAGACCTTGTGATTTGCCCTGCCTGTGCAGTAGAAGTATTCTCCCTGCATCGCACGGAGAGCATAGCCGCATTTTCCGCATTTCACAAGACCTGTCAGCCAGGAATGAGTGCCGCTCTTTCCCTTGTTGATCTGAGAGTTTCCATCCAACTTTCTCTGCACATCCAGCCACTGCTGCGCAGAGATAATACCCTCGTGCAGACCCAGCGACAGCACATGACCGGTGACATCAGAGTATTTACGCTCGTTCGATGCACGCTTTCCGTATAAAAAACATCCCCGCTCCCCAGTAAAATCCTCTGCGGGATTGGATATTTTACAGCCACGCTCTTTGAAATAACGATACACCTCCATGTCCGCCTGTACATAGGTAGGACTTCTGAGCAAACGGGATAGCTTGCAGCTATCCCACAATGTTCCGTTAGAGGATGGGATGTTCTGCGAGTTCAGGTCCCCTGCAAGCTCACCCAGCGACTTGTTTCCGGCAAGGTAAGCCGAGTACAGCCATTCCACTGTATGTATATGCTGATTGGGAATAAGAGCAGAAGTCTTTATCCCGCCCAGCCGTGTTTCTCGCTTGTCAAATCCGTATATAGGCGGGCCGCCGAGATACAATCCTTTCTCACCCCGTGCATAGTAGTTGTCCTTTACACGCATGAGGATATTTTCCCGCTCAAGCTCTGCAAATACCATGATTATGCCAAGCATAGCTCGTCCGATGGGGGTTGCAGTATCAAAGGTCTCCACAGTAGAGGCAAACTCTACATCATGCTGTCTGAACAGTTCCATAAGATTTGAAAAGTCGTGCAGTGAACGGCTTATTCTGTCCAGCTTGTACACAACAAGCTTTTCTATCAGCCCGTTTTCTATATCCTCCAGCAGGCGTGTGAACTGCGGTCTGTCGATGTTCTTTCCGCTGTATCCCTTGTCGGAATAAACACGATAATCCCCATCGGCAAAGCGGCGGCAATGCTCGATCTGTGTTTCTATCGAGATACTATCCTTTTTGTCGATACTCTGACGGGCATAGATGGCGGTCATTCCTCGTTCTCCTTGAGATATTGGGTCAGCTGTGTATGTATTGCTCTGGCGGCGGAAGTCTTGATCTCTGCCGCTTGTGCTTCGGTCAGCTTCGGATATGTATTGATAACAGTGTACATGGCGCCTGTCCTTTCCTTTTTGTATAGGATATTGAAACAAGCAGAGAAATATGTCTGACACCTTTCGACCAAAGCCCATAAACCGCACAACAAAGTCGTTTCCATCTGTATCAATCGCCGACAGCATAGACTGGAAGGAGCCACCCCCTGAGGAGATTACAGAAAGGGTGCTTAACAGCACAAAATCAGGCTCTATCCTGCTGTTCCATAATGATCTTGAAAACACTACCGAAGCACTCCCCGATATTCTCACAGCGCTGCGGGATAAGGGCTATGAATTTGTGACCGTAAGCGATCTGATATATTGGGAGGATTATTCTATAGACTCCAACGGAATGCAGATTCCCGTCAGCAAAAGCAGCCTTGATATCACACCCGAGAACGTTGAAGAGGTAATGGCTCAGTACAAGGATGACATCGTTGCATCCGGCGTACCCATGGACCAGGTACTTCAGGCTGTGGAAGCCATCAAAGCAGGCAATGATATTCCCGAAGAGATTCTGGCAGTCATGGCAGATCTTAATGCCAAAACTGACAGCAATTCTGAACAAACTCCCGAAAACGATATTATCACAACAAAATAAACTCAGCTCCGACAGTGACCCTGTCGGAGCTGAATCTGTTTTTCTATATTCCGAGATGATCTCTCCAGAAGGAGAATGAAGTGATTTCTTCGCTGCGCTTACGCCAATGCTTTTTAGCACTGCCAAAACTCAATGTGAGACGTATCGTCATAACAGCTCCCAGAACACCATATTTCACGAATTTGCCGAAATTGCGTTTAGTTAGGATGCCAGTCTCTTTATCAAGCTGATACTGGATAACAGCCTTTCTGCCAGTAAAGTCCTCGGGCGAGGCGTAAGGAAGCGCCACCGCTGTGATATCCTTTTTTAAGAGAAATGAGGGCAACAGATTTGCCAGAAATGATTTGAGCATTCCGCCCCTGCGCATACTATCGGGAGCGTCAACAGTAAGCTGCTCGCTCCACTGAGGGATCTCGCTGAGCTTCACAAGCTTCGGAGAACGCTGCCTTATCTCATTGTTCAGCTTTTCCTCGTCACACTTAAGAAAGAAATCCACGCCTTCAAGGAAATCTCTTGCCGCTTTCAGTATCAGAGGAATATTATCGTATCTATACAGCAGCAGATGCTTTCCTATAGCATATACAAATGCTTTTACCGCACCGCCTGTGCCGCTGTTATGCATTGCAGCCGTCACCAGCTTATTCCTTGTAATGTAATAATCCAGTGCCATGTTCATCTTTTTATCGAAGCTCTCGTGGAACACAGCTGCGCCATTCATAGTGATTACAGGACCGTCTGCTGCACGAAGTCCATGCTCCACATCATCCATCTTGATAAACAGAGGTAACGACAGGCCGTGTTCCTTTATCGACGCTGTTGGCAGGCAAAGACACCACCATGCGCCATAATCCACATCGTCATTGTCAAGATTATCAAGCAATACCGCCTGATCGCGTACATCGACCCTGTGCTTGCAGATAGTGATACCATGCCCAGCCCACTGGCTGCCCATCTCCCACTGAATATACGGCGTTTCATCCGAAAGGAACAGCATAGCTGCACCGAAACGGCTGCCATGATATTCCTCCTTCAGAAGTGAAATGAACACCGTCATTCGCTCCAGCGCCTCGGGATAAAACTCCACATCATCATCCATGAGGATGACATGAGAATGATCTGCATCACAAGCCTCGATCATTCCTCTTGTGAAGCCGCCGCTTCCGCCATAATTTTTGTTCGCAAGCACACTCACCTTCTCATCGGAGAGAGCTGCATGATCCAGTGTATTTCCGTTATCCGAAACAAAAATGTGCCTGATAAAGCTAAAGGGATAAGAGCGCAGCAGCTCTATATTTTTAAGAACATACTGCTCTCTTCTGAATGTGCATATCGCAACGCATACATTTATCGCCCGAGGCTGCGCTGCCGAATAAAAACCGCCACCGCTTATCACGCTGTCCTCAAGCGCCGTTATCTCGGCATACAAAAAGCCTTTTTCGGGCAGTTCGGACAGTCTGATCCTCTGTAACTCATCATCACCAACACAGACACCCTCGCCGCCATTGAATACCATCATGCGTATGCTAAGTCTGCCGCTGTGTTCAACTTTGAATTCCACATCATCCACCGTGGTATATTCACGATATTTTGTATACGAAAAGCTGTTGAAATAAGTGTCAAGAGTAAGCATTTCTCCTGCTTTAAGCTCTATGCAGCCATTGCTTAACCTGCCGCCCCTGAAAAACAATTCATGACAGCCTCTGTCGTTATCGGGTATCAGTATATTCTGCAGCTGCATAATCTCACCTCTTTACTCTCTCTCCATCCTTACAGCATCAAGAGCCGCACGGATAACCTTATCCATATCATAATACTTATAATGGCCCAGCCTGCCGCCGAAAATAATATCTGGATGCCCCTTTGCAAGCTCTGCATATTTTTCGTACAGTGCTGTGTTTTTATCATCATTGATCGGATAATATGGTTCGATACCACTGCTCCATTCAATGGGATATTCACGGCTTATCACTGTTTTCTCCTGCTTGCCGAACTCAAAATGCTTATGCTCGATAATACGAGTATACGGAACATCAGACTCAGTATAATTCACCACAGCATTGCCCTGATAATTATCAGTATCCAATATCTCATTTTCAAATCTCACCGAGCGATAGGAAAGCTCACCGTAACAGTAGCCGAAAAACTCGTCAATGCATCCGCAATACACCGTTTTAGCGGCAGAAATACTGTTTTTAGCCTCGTTATAATCAACTCCGAGTCGTACCTCTACCCCATCCAGCAAACGCTCGAATATCGCAGTGTAGCCGCCTTCCGGAATACCCTGATATCTGTCGGTGAAATAATTATTATCATAAGTGAAGCGCAAAGGCAACCTTCTGATAATGAATGCAGGCAGCTCCTTACAGGGTCTGCCCCACTGCTTTTCGGTATACCCCTTCACAAGCTTCTCATATACATCAGTGCCAACGAGCGAAAGCGCCTGTTCCTCAAGGTTTTTCGGCTCGGTTATTCCGAGATCCGCTATCTGCTCTGCAATCTTCGCCTTAGCCTCCGCAGGGGTGCGTATTCCCCACATCCTGCTGAAGGTATTCATGTTGAACGGAAGATTATAAAGCTCATCGCCATAGACCGCAACAGGAGAATTCACGAAATTATTGAAACGGGCATAACGGTTGACATACTGCCAGATCTCTTCATCTGAAGTATGGAAGATGTGCGCACCGTATTTGTGAACATTGATCCCCTCAATCTTTTCAGTGTAGCAGTTACCGCCGATATGGCTGCGTCTGTCTATCACTATGCATTTTTTGCCGAGATCCGTCATTTCCCGTGCAAATACTGCACCGAAGAATCCCGCTCCGACTATAAGATAATCATACATATTATTTTCCTCTGAGCTTTTTAGCAAGCTTTTTTGCAACAAATCTGCGTCTGCTTTCAGGCGGAAACAGAGCATATCCCAGACGCTTTTTCCGTGAGCAGTTCACATCAAGCCTTGGCAGCTCCTTTATCCGTGCACCGTTCTTGCGGCAATGATTAATGTATATTCCAGTGAAAAGCTCACCGAGATATCCATCTACCCTGTCTGACTGAAAATCACCGTGAGGTGTCTTTCTGCGGTCAAACTCCGCCAGAACAGGAAAGAGTATACCAGAGTATTCATTGAAGTGCGCAGTGTCCATAATAAACATATTACAGAAATACTGCCTGCTCTGCGAAAGATATTCCTGTGTTGTTTCTTTGAGCTGCGGTGCAAGCTGTTCGAGTATCTCGACAAAAATATCCAGATCCTCTTTGTAGTGATAGGCGGAAGTGCAATAATGCTCTCGGACCGCAAGACCCATATCCTCTGAACGAGGCACGATGATAGCATTATCCGATATCAGCTCACGCCAATATTTCTCGTCACCCAAAAGACCGACTCGTTTACTTTCGGGCAATTCTCCCAGAGCGAGGTATGGACGTTTGGTGCAGCTCTCCATGCCCCAAAAACGCCGATAATGACAAAAGCCGTAATATGCAGCATCAATATTCTTCCAGGCGTAATAATGCGCTGTAAGCTCACAATACACCCGATTCTGCAAGGATATATTGTCGCCGCCGCTATCCGATAATGCGCCCTCAACAGGCGGATTCAACGCCGCACCACACTGTATAGGCTCCCACAATGGCGGGATGATATCATACTGCTTATGGCAACACATCAACAGGCTCAGTTCAGACACCGTTTCACCTCATTCCTACAGATAAAGGCGGACGTCAGCCCGCCTTTTGTTACTTCTTTTCAGGAAGCTTTTTTGTCTTCAGATACTCCTCATACTGATCGCAGATCTCATCTGCTTTGCCAAATGCTATCTGCTTGCCATGATCCAGCCACAGTACCTTATTACACATTCTGCGTATCTGCGGAATAGAATGAGATACCAGTATAGTCACCTTTCCGTTTTTGATGATCTCCTTCATTTTCGCCTCGCTCTTTTCACGGAACGAGCCGTCGCCTACAGAAAGCACCTCGTCAAGGATCAGTATCTCAGGCTCCACCATACTTGCTATGGAGAATGCAATTCTGGATTTCATTCCGCTGGAAAGCTGCTTGAAAGGACGCTGCTCAAACTCCTGAAGCTCAGAAAAAGCAAGTATCTCGGGATACTTCTCATCCATGAACTTTCTTGTGTAACCTAGCATCGCACCTCGCAGATAAGCGTTTTCCTTCAGATTAAGATCACCGTCAAATCCACTGCCAAGTTCCAGTAGCGCAGCAATCTTGCCATTTACAGTAACACTTCCTCTTGTGGGCACCATTATCTTTGTAACTGCCTTAAGCAGAGTGGATTTTCCTGCGCCGTTCGTGCCGACGATTCCCAGCATATCTCCCTGATAAAGGGTGAAGCTGACATTATCCACCGCCATAAAGCTCTTGACATGATACTTCCTTGTCAGCTTTTTCATAACGAACTCTTTGAGTCCGATATTTCGCAGGTCTCCGACCATATATCTGATGGAGACATTTTTTACTACAATTATTGGCTTTGCCATGTTTTCCCCCGATCAGATATAATACAAGAACTTATAGTTCTTCTTCTTGTAGATCACCGCACCGATAAGCAGCGAAACAAGTGCATATCCCGCAGCCAGCAGATGCAGCCACAGAGCCGGTATCCTCTGTTCCAGAATGATCGTTCTGAAATAGCTGATATAAACATATATGGGATTGAGATAAAACAGCTTCTGTATATTTTCGGGATAAGCACTTACAGAATAGAAGATCGCCGAAACATACATCAGCAGCATGGTGAAAATATCATACAGATACTTCATATCACGGAACATCAGGAACATCGCAGAAAGGATGAGACCCATACCAAGATTAAATACCACAAGACATCCCACGGGGTATATCAACAAAACAAACATCCATGTAAATGAAACACCGTCAATGATGCAGAATATAAACAGCACCAGCAAGTTGATTCCGAAGTTTATCAGCGTGGATACATTTTTGGAAAGCAGGAACATATACTTCGGCACGTTTACCTTGGAAAATATACCTGCATTATCATAAAGCGCCGTCATGCCCGTAGAAGTGGACTCTTTGAAAAAGCCATACAACAGGTTACCACAGAACAGATATATTATATAATGCTCCATATTGCGCCCAAAAAACTGAGTGAACACCAATGCCATAACGGCAAGCGTCATCAGCGGCCCAAGCACGCTCCACAGCATTCCGAGAACAGTACGCTTGTATTTCTTTGTAAAGTCACGTTTTACCAGCTCTTCAAACAGAAAGCGGTTTTGTAACAGCCTTTGAATCATAAGATCAACCTTTGCTTACAGGGAATCACAGATCTCCAACGCTCTTTCAAGAGCCTGATCCATGTTGTAATACTTGAAATCACCCAGTCTGCCACACAGGCGGAGGTTCGGGATCTTCTCAAGCTCTGCACGATACTTAGCATAAAGCTCTGCGCTCTGCTCAGTGGGAATGGGATAATACGGCTCGGTCTTGCCCGCCTCGTAATTCTGAGGATACTCAACACCGATTATAGTCCTGCCGTTTGTCTGCTGCTCTGGCAGCTTTGCATACTCAGTGATTCTGGTGTAGCCCTCAGCCTGAGGATATGCAACTACCGCAGCAGCCTGATAGCTGTCTGTATTTTCAGTCTTGTACTCAAATCTGAGAGAACGATAAGGCAGTACACCATATTTGCAGTCAAGAAGCTCGTCCACTGCGCCTGTGTAGAACACTGTCTTGTCAGTTTCCTCGCCGTTCAGCAGGAGCTTTCCGTCCTTAATAGAGATAAGATCCTTAGCCTCGGTGTTCAGCTTCACTGTAATGTTTTCATGATCGAGAAGCGCTCTGATAAACTCAGTAAAACCGCCCTCGGGCATAGCCTGATAAGTGTCATCAAAATAACCGTTCTTGTAGGAGAACAGAACGGGAACTCTCTTCAGCACGCTTACATCTATCTCAGAGGGAGAAATTCCCCACTGCTTTGCAGTGTAAAGGCTATAGTCGTTATCGAACAGGAAATCAGCATACTCCTTGATGAGCGGATCATCCGATTCAAGCAGCTCTACGATAGTTGCCTTTGGTGCATCACCGTACTTCTGACGGATGTGCGACTTTATCTCCTCTGCTTTCTCGGGAGAATAGTAATCATCAATTGTCTGGAAGTTGAAGGGCGAGGGTGTGGACTTGCCGTTCATCTCTGCCATTACTTTGAGATGAAAATCATTCCACTTCCAGTACTTTGTAACATAGTCATACACACGCTGGCTGTAGGTATGGAATGCATGAGGGCCGTATTGCTGAACAAGTATTCCATCCTCGTTCTTGTAATCATAGATATTTCCTGCAATATGGTTGCGGCGGTCGATGATGGTGACCTTGTCGCCTCTTTCGGCAAGATGTCTGCCTATAACAGCGCCCGTGATTCCTGCGCCTACAATGATGTACTCCTGCATTATTTCCTCCTGTAATGGTCGATTACCGCTCTTATCCCTTCGCTGAAGCTGATGGCAGGCTTGAAGCCCGTATCCGCCTGTAGTCTGTCTATGCAGATGGCAGAATTTGCGATAAGACCATCCTTGTATTCTACTGCGCCAAGCTCTGCCTTGCCGCCTGTGATTTCGCATATAATGTCGATATACTCGCTGAGACGACGATTTTCTGCCGCACCTATCGCATAAAAAGCAAAAGGTCTGCCATTTTCACCGATAAGCTTCAGCGCCTCAACCGCATCATCGATGTGGATGAAATCCCATCGCTGGATGCATTTTGTGAGCTTAGGTACCTCTCCGTTAAGGAGACTTCTGATGCAGTAGAAGATCACATTATTATCCTCTCTGCCCTTGCCGTATATACTCGTCAGCACTGCGTATTCAAACGAGATACCGTAATCCCTGCAAAGCTGCTGGCAGATGAATCTGACAGCCGTCTTTACGCTGCCATAAGCATTATGTGGAGTGGGAATCGACGCTTCGCATATCTCGCCCTCGTTATAGCAGTATTCCATAGTAGAGCCGACAAATACCGCCTTTTTAATATCTAGCGCCTTTGCAAGCTCCACAGCATTCACAGAAAGGCTGATATTCTTCTGCTGCACGCTGAGATCATTACGATCCTCGGGGCGTACACCTGCCCATGCGAGGTGATATATCACATCACTACCCATAAAGCTCTCGTCGATGCATCCACATATATCCGTAAGATCCGAGCGGACATAGGTAATGTGCGGATCGTTGCTGAAGCACATATCCGCACAGTCTATTGCAAGTATTTCATAGCCTGCGTCCAGCAGATGCATAGTAAGGTTTCTGCCTATAAAGCCACAGGCTCCTGTTATTACTGCTTTCATGCAAGGTATTCCTTTATCTGCTTCTCCATAACCTCCGCCACATTTTCGCCTGCGAGGTAAGCCTTGCTCCACTCAACGGTCTTTTCTATAGCGTCGGTAATATGCCATCTGGGAGACCACTTCATAGCAGACTTTATCTTGGAGCAGTCCAGCTTCAGGAAGTTCGCCTCGTGAGGAGCATTAGCCTCTGCAACATTCTTCCATGCCGCACCGTCGCCCCAGGCATTGCAGAAGATATCCACAAGCTCGCCTGTTTCAACACAGTCACAGTCATCGGGACCGATGTTGTAGTTGCCTGCAAGCGCATTATCCTCATACTGCTTCATGGCAAGTGTAAGATAGGTCACAACAGGCTCCAGTACATGCTGATATGGTCTGGTAGAATAAGGATTGCGCACGATGATTTCGGTCTTAGCCTCCATCGCTCTTACGCAGTCAGGAATGATTCTGTCCTTAGCGAAGTCGCCGCCGCCGATAACGTTACCCGCACGACAGGTGGAAACAGCAATTCCCTTAGCATTCAGGAAGGACTTCTTGTAGGAAGATGTAACAAGCTCAGAGCAGGATTTAGAATTGGAATAGGGATCGTAACCATCCAGAGGATCGCTCTCACGATAGCCCCACTCCCACTCGTTGTTAAGGTACACCTTGTCTGTTGTAACGTTGACAAAGCTCTTTACACTGTCACACTGGCGAACAGCCTCGCAGATGTTTACAGTACCCATAACGTTGGTCTCATAGGTATAAACAGGATCTGCATAGCTCTCACGAACGATAGGCTGAGCTGCCATGTGAATAACGATCTCAGGCTGATACTTCTGCATAGTCTCATTCAGCTTTGCAAGATCACGGATATCTCCGATGACGGATACGATATCCTTCTCGATCTTAGCCTCTTCAAACAGAGAGGGATTTGTGGGTGCCTCAGTTGCATAACCGATGACCTTTGCGCCGTGCATAGCCAGCACCTTGCACATCCAGCTGCCCTTGAAGCCTGTATGTCCGGTCACAAGGACAGTTTTTCCACTATAAAAATCAAGATTGCTCATTAATCAGCCCACACTTTCCACGGAGCGCTGCCCTGCGCCCACATCTTTTCAAGCTGCTCCTTTTCACGCACGGTATCCATGCACTGCCAGAAACCATCATGCTTATATGCCATCAGCTGACCGAGCTTTGCAACAGTCTCCAGAGGTGCCTTTTCAAGCACTGTGCTGTCGCCGTCAATATAGTTAATAAACTCAGGCTGGCAAACCATGAAGCCTATGTTTATCATGTTGCCATCGCCCTGAGTCTTTTCACGGAACTCGGTTATCTGTCCGCTGCTGTTGATATCAAGAACGCCAAAGCGCTGACCCGCATTATAGGCAGACATTGTTACCAGCTTGCCATGTGCCTTATGGAACTTCACCAGCTCAGTGATATTGATATCGGAAACGCCGTCGCCATAAGTCAGCATAAACGGCTCGTTTCCGATATAATCCGAAACGCGCTTTACTCTGCCACCTGTCATGGTGTTCAGCCCTGTATCCACAACGGTTACCTTCCACTTCTCGGAAGCGCTGCGATGAACGATCATCTCATTCTTACCATTGGTAAAGTCATAAGTGATATCAGAAGTATGAAGGAAATAATCCGCAAAATACTCCTTGATAACATGCTGCTTATAGCCTGCACACACAATAAATTCATTGAAGCCATGAGCACTGTACAGCTTCATGATATGAAGCAGGATCGGCATTCCGCCAAGATCCACCATAGGCTTAGGCTTAAACTGGCTTTCTTCGGAGATTCGTGTTCCGAAGCCGCCGGCAAGTAATACAACTTTCATAGTCTTTCTCCATTAAATCTCAGAGAGATCCACGATCTCACATTCATTTGCATCGATCTCAGGATGTTCATCAAGGAATTCCTGTGTGTAGACATCATGGAATATTCCCTTCAATCCGATGGGGTTCACGGAAATAATCTCAGTCTCGGGATAGAAATGCTCCACAAACTCCTTCATCTTCTTATATCCCCTTATCCACATTTCAGGATTGGAAGCAAGCTGCTGTGTACCATTAAAATAGCCATTACTTGAGCAATCACAGCCAACCAGATATATCTTTTCGGGATAAGTATACACCGCAAACTGCAGAGCCTGCAGCGCAATGGTATAAAACGCAGCAAGAGGATAATATGCAATATTAAGGTGGATATCCTCAGAAGGCGCACCCTGGAAGAATCTTCTTGCATTGTTTTCTCTGATAAGCTTTTCACTTACCTGGAATCTGTCACGATATGTACCTGTAGAATACTGACCAAAGAACTTAATGAAATCGTAATCCTTTAGTTCCTCAAACCAATCATTACGTGATTCGTAATCGGTAGTGAAATAATAATCCAGCTTTACAGCCTCATTCTTGAAGGAAGCGTTCATTCCCACATGATATGCGTTATTGATAGGCTGTGTGTAGTGCTTCATGGTAGGACCTGTTGCAAGAAGCACCAAAGTATCACCATAATGACAATTTCTGAATTCAAGGAAAGACTGCTTATGGGTATCAACAACTTCTTGTGCAAAGCATGCCAAATTCAGTTCGATATCCGCAGTAAGTGTCTTTCTTTCCCATGGAGACTTCTTTAGAGCAGTAGCCTCCTTCGGAGGCAGCACTATATTATTCTTTCCACCGCCATCAACAACAACTGTCGGGCAGGAATTCATAATAGGAAGCAGCTTAGCCTCGTTTCTCAGAGAAACACGGTATGCGGGTGAAAATGTATACATCAGCTTCTTGAACCGATCACCCATCGTATGCTTGACATTCTTCTGAAGGAATGGCGGATTGAATGCAGGAGCCTTAATCTTTCTTTTGGCAAAATACTGCTCCATTTCAGTCTCTGTTCTAAGTGCTACTCTGTACGCAGGAGACACCTTGTATGCGATCCTTTTGAATATATTGCCTGATTTCAGCTTTGCATTGATAGCTGCATCGATCTGTTCTCCATTAAACTTGAACGGCTTCAGAGCCTTCGGATTTGGTTTTGGAGCTGTTCTCTTGCAGTTATCAAAATATATCAACTGATGTACTTCTACATCATACTCTCCGCATTCCTCAAGGTACATCATATATGATGCGTAAAGTATCTCGCCCATAAAGCCTGCCTGACGTGCCTGTTCACCCTTATACTGATTCAGATCATATCTTTTTTCAAGCTCAAACAGAACATCAAACTGATATTCGCAAAGCTCATTGAAAAGTTCCTTCTTCATAATATAGCAGCAGGAACCACGGAACTTATTCCCCTCAAGATACTTGATAAGATATGGATAAAACTTAGGTTTTAACTCCTTGACAAGTTCTATAACAAAATCCAGACACTGCTGATCACCCTGCTCAGGCTTCTTGCACCACCAGTCGTATACGCTGGATGCTACATAGTTCTCGTTATCAGGAAGCGACATCGGAACAAGCTCAAGATCAACGCTCTCAGGAATGATCGCATCATGCTGACCGATCACATACTTCATTAAATTAGTGTTATTGTACTGATACTTGCTATAAGCCTTTGCCATTGGCTTCTTTTCTTTGACAGCAACTCTGTAGAGCGGATATTCCTGATTAGCAAACGAGAAATAGCGCCTGTAATGGCAAAGTCCGAAATAATCCGCATTGAAGTTCTTCCATGCCCAGTACTGAACGGTGAGTTCACAGAAACTGATACGACGGGACGAGATATTCTCACCTGTATCATCCCCGCCTATCTGGGTAGCATTATTAGGGTCGTAAGACGCACCGCAACGAGTATGGATATATAAAGGCGAAGACGGAAGCTCACTGGCAAGATCTATACGATGGGATACAAAAATTTTGATATCCTTTTCTTTTCTTACCAAATAGTTTTCGGGTGTATTGGTTCCTGTAAAAGAAGTATCATGGAAAAAGACTACCTGCTTCTCTTTCACAGTAGCATCGGTATTATGACGGATATACCACATGAATGTACCCATGAGTATTTCACCCATATATCCGGGCGCACGCAGCTTGTTACCCTCGAAATTAGACATATCATATCGCTCATTGAACTCAAAAAGAACGCCAAACTGGAATTCGCACAGCATGTTGAACAGTTCTTTTTTCATTACATAGCAATTATATGCATAATACATATTAGAAGCGAGATAGTCCTCAAGCGCCTGATAGTACTGAGGATATTTCTCACGAATAATATCTCTGATGATATCTATTGCAGCATTCTCTACCAGTTCTTCCGAGGCAGACCAAAGATCATACACAGATTCCTTAGGCTCAACTCTGTCTATTTTCGCGGTATCAAAAGGCATTCCGATAGTTATATCACATGAGGTGATCTCTTCTTCCATTTTTTCAGGATCAAGAAGATTGAATTGCTCAACAGTGGAGGAGTCTAATGTGTGTTCTATACGAACATTATAGTCATCACCTGCAAAAACTTCATCAGCAAAAGAAAGATATCTTCTGTAATGGCAAAGCCCATAGTAATCCGCATCATAATTCTTCCATGCCCAGTACTGTACTGTGAACTCACAAAACGGAATACGAAGATGTGAAATATTATCTCCGATGTTATCTCCGCGTGTAAAACACTCCTCACGCAGATCGAATGCCGCACCGCATCTTACAGGATGATATATTGGATTGTCAATGATCTTACTGTCAAGGTCTATACGATGCGACACAAATATCGCTATTTCCTTTTTACTCTCACTTATGCTATTTTCCATTGCTATTACCTTCCATCTATGTATAATAAAATCACCGTACTATTCTACCCGAAGCACTACCTCCAGCAAGGGCAGATATCTCATCGGCTGTCAGGCGGCTGAAATCGCCCTCCAGTGTCTGATTGAGGCATCCGCTTGCAGCTGCGAATTCCACCGCTTCCTGCTGCAACATTCCGCTGTGCAGCGCATATATAAGCCCTGCTGCGTATGCATCACCACCGCCTATGCGGTCCACCAGGCGGATGGTATATTCTCTCGAAAAGCACATTTTTCCGCTGTCAGCACTGTACAATGCACCAAACCAACCATTGTCGCTGGCGGAAAAGCTTTTCCTCTGTGAAAACGCAACATATCGGCATCCGAAACGCTCAGAAAGAGTACGTGCGGCATACTCTGTACCGCTTACATCCAACTCTCCCGATTCAACATCCGTATTGCCTGCCTTGATTCCGAAGACGTTATATGCATCCTCTTCATTACCAATGCAAACATCCACATATGGCACGATCTCGGCCATGATCTTGCCTGCCTGCTCCTTGCTCCAGAGCTTGCCACGATAATTCAGATCACAGCTCACAGTCAGACCCCTGTCCTTTGCCGCTTTAACAGCCTGTATGCATATCTGAGCAAGCTGCTCGGAAAGCGCAGGAGTTATTCCCGTAACATGGAACCAGTCTGCACCATCAAATATATCATCCCAGCAGAAATCCGAAGCCCCTGCCATGGATACCGAAGAATACCTGCGATCATATACGACCTTTGACGGACGCTGGCTGACGCCTTTTTCTGCATATATGATACCCATGCGCTCGCCGCCCCAGCTTATGGAAGATGTATCTATACCAAACCTGCGGAGCTCCATCTGAGCTGCTTTTCCCACATCGTTATCAGGCAGCTTTGTAACATAACGGGTATCCTTGCCCATCATAGACAATGCAACCGCAACATTAGCCTCCGCACCACAGAATGTGGTCTCCATAACAGGAGTCTGAAAGAAGCGATTGAAACCTGTCGGAGAAAGCCTCAGCATTATCTCTCCAAAAGTAACTATTTTCATTTGCTAATTTCTCCACTTGTGCTATCGATATCAAGAACAGATTCTGTCAGGAATGTGAGAGGTATCTGCTGTGAATAATATCTCAGCATTTTCACAAGACCCGCATTCTTCTTTGTAAAGATATCAGATTTTTCATGTGTTTCATACTGTTCATTGAAGAAATTCTTTTCTCCTCCAACATATCCGTCCACACCTGCAAGGCTTGCACTTCTGGCACCGAGAGATATGATAAGCTCCATCAGCATCAGTGTGACATTATCCTCTACAGCTTCTGTATTATTCAAAAGATCGGAATAGTTCAGAACAAATTCCGCCTGTGTGTCTTCTCGTATATTGGATGTTACTATCAGACCGCTTACCATCTTTTCCTTGATCATCTCATATCTTCTGGTGTTGCTCATGAAGACATAATCAGATCTGATATCGGGATTCACATGGTTAACGGAGATTATCAGAGCATTATTCTTTTCTGCTGCTTCAATGATAAGATCTTTGTTGCGTTTTACGCTCTTACCTGGTGCAAGAACAACAATATTCCTTCCCCTTATCACTTCACCGAGCATCTCTCTTGCAGTATGGTCGGCTACCTTGCAGTCCTGATAACTGCGATAAAGACTCTCAACATAAGCTTTATCAAAAGAGTCCTTCTTATCGGTAGCTATCTGGCTGAAAATAGCATCCATATCCTCAACGGTAAGCGTCTGCTTATCCCTGAGATAGCCTGCATAATTCTGATGGCAACGATATACCGCCGACAGATAATACGGCATGGAAAATCCCCAGGTATAATTGTGATAGATAGGCTCGATAGAATTATCCACTACCTTCAGCAGCTGCTTAATAGCATATTTTGTGCCTGTAGTATTGTTGAGGTAGTCGGTCAGCAACTCTGTATTGAGGTTTCCTGCGCCTCTGCCCATTCCAAACACGCTGGAGTCCAGAATAAGGGTATGTACCGACTGCTTACTGATGAGCAGCTGTGAATTAGAATAAGAAAGCTGCAGATTATTATGAGAATGGAAACCAAGTGCTATATCCGCAGACAGATTTGTCTCCACAAGATAATAATATTTGGACACATCCTCTTTCTTCATTGAGCCGTGTGAATCCACAATATAAAATGCATACGGCTTCATGGCATTTACTATACGGATAAGCTCAAGATATTCCTCATCAGTGTAGCTGAACGCAACCATAGGCTGAACAAATACTTTATATCCCTTATCCTTGAGCTTAGCACAAAGCTCAAGGGCATCGTATCTGTCCTTCTTATGAAACGCCACACGCACACCTGTAAGGCGTCCGCTGCAATCCGGCATGCTGTCAGCCGACATCTCGCCATAATTTATCATTGCAACGAAGATACTGTCGCCTGTACCTGCAGGAAGAAGATCGTCCACTTCAAGCGGCGAGTTGAAACGGCTATCATCCTCAGAAAAAGCAGCCTTCTCAGAAAGGAATCCGCATTCGATCATTTCTATTCCTGCCTTTACAAGACCCGAAATGATACTTCTGATGTTATCCTTACCAAACTGCCAGGAATTGATATATCCGCCGTCTCTCAGTGTGCAGTCCAGAATTTTAATATTGCTCATATCTATCCTTTATTTCTCTGCAAGCTTTGCTGCAACGATCTCGTTTACCTTCACAAGGTCATTCATGGTATCAACTGCAACAGTTTCACTGTCAACCTCGATATACTGAACACGATAACCCGCCTCGATAAATCTGAGTATCTCGATATCCTCGATGGATTCGATCTTGCCACGGGGAGACTTGCAATAGAAATCCAGTGCCTCAGGCTTGAAGCCATATACGCACACCTGCTTGTAATAGTTGTAATTGATGCTTCCCTTAGGATAAGGAGCTGTGCTTCTGGTAAGATATACACCGATATTGTCAGCATTTGTGATGACCTTGGGTACTGTGAAATTAACCACATCAACGGGATCCTTTATCTTGGTCATCAGATTTGTGATCTGCAGATCGGAATTTGTGAGAAAAGGTTCGATTGCTTTTCCGATGGTGTCAGGCTCGATAAGCGGCTCATCCCCCTGAATGTTTACATACAGATCAGCAGGCAACTTTCGTGCTACTTCGCCGATTCTGTCTGTACCTGTTTTGTGTTCATCCGAAGTCATGATAACATTGATGCCATTCTCCTTGCAAGCCTGCTCGATACGCTCGTCATCAGTTGCAACATATACCTCTGTAAGAAGCTCACACTTTATCGCCTGATTGTAAACCCACCATATCATGGGCTTGCCGCAGATATCCGCAAGGGGCTTGCCGGGGAATCTGCTGGACTTGTATCTTGCAGGAATAACACCAATTACTTTCATTTTGTAATACCTTCCTTTTTTACATTTTTTTACATGTATTATGCGCTTTTTTACAAATATACACATATTCTTATTTATTATATCACACCATTGCCAAAATGTCAACACAATATAATTTGCATATGCAACATGCAGTAAAATGCAGTAATATCAGGTCTATAATCCAGTCAAGGACATCGATCGGCATTAGATGTCCCCGAAAAACAATAGACCGACAAAAAGGAGGAAAATATGTCAAACATCAAAACCATCACGCTCGGTGGCACCGAGCAGGAGATCAGACTCGCAGGGCAGAACTGCGACATTCGCAACGACGGTGCAGATGTTATCTACGCATCGGCAAAGGCAAACGTCAACGCAGGTGATGATGGGGTGCTTTCCATCCCTGCGGGACAAGCTGCTAAGCTGCTTGACTGCAGAGGTACAGTGTATCTGCTCGGAACAGGCACTGCATTAATATGTGGCAATGATTATTCCGAACTGGTTTTTAAGTGTGCCGCAGCAGCAGGCGGCGGTGGCGAAGATACTGTTGCAAGAAATGCGATAACCGCACTAACGACGAAGGTCACGGATAACACAACAGATATCGCATTGCTGAAAGACTCAGCTGTGGGATATAACCTTGTTGTCAATCCTGATTTCGCCATAAATCAGCGAGGGGCATCTGAGTATACAACTTCAGGCTACACAGTGGATTGCTGGAAGAACCGTTCCGTTGCGACAAAAATCACTGTTCTCGATAATGGAATACGCTGTGAATGCAGCGATGGTGTGCCTTCGTCACTGAGTATTCTCTCACAGTTTAACGAATATGACCTCAGCGGTTTCAGCGGCAGCCTGACAGTTTCAGCAAATATATCTGATTGCGCTATCGCAGGCAATGGCTATTTTGCAATTGTTGCAAGAATAGGCGATGCTAATAACAGCTTTCTTGGCAATGCATACGTCAGAGCAACGAGCGGCGTAACAGGCGTATTCAGCAACACTGTGTCCATACCCGAAGGAGCAAAGAAACTTTCCGTTCTTGTAGATGTATACGGAGCATCAGCAGGAGATCACATCGATCTCGAATGGGTCAAGATTGAAAACTCAGCGCTTGCGACTCCGTTTATTCCGCCCGAGCCTGCAACTGAGCTTGAAAAGTGCCAGCGCTACTATCAGGTGCTCACAACAGGAGATATCGATCCCGTAGACCTCAGACCGTCAATGGCAGAGATAACCGACATCACAGAAAGAGAGGATGGAAAGTATGCTTATATTGCAGAATTATGATAATCCTGATATCTTCGTCGAGCCTGTCGAAAGCGAGGCGGACAAACAGGCAAGACTTGCCCGCCTGAGAGCCGCAGAGATCAAGCGTGAGCTGAAGGCTATCGACACACAGCGCATCAGACCGCTTGCAGCTATCGTGGCAGGTACAGCGACGGATTATGATCATAGCAAGCTCTCGGAGCTTGAATCAAGAGCAGCGGCGCTAAGAACGGAGCTTGCGGAGGTGCAGACCGATGGATAGTGAAATCATTGTTGCACTTATCGGCGCAGGCGTTACGGTCGGCAACGTCATCCTAACCAATGCGCTGAATAATCGCAAGAAGAATGACAAGCTTCGCTCGTACATAGCAGAGGGCGTACAAAGCCTGTTGCGTACTGAGATAATCCGTGCGCACGAAAAGTACAGCGAAAGGGAGCATTGTCCTATATATGCAAAGGAAGCGCTGACACGTCAGTATAACGCCTATCACAATCTCGGCGGCAACGACGTGGCGACGGAATTATACAAGCAGATAATGTATCTGCCTGACAAACCAAGAGAGGAGAAGAAAGATGAAGAAGATTGATTGGCTCAGAAAGCTGACAAGCCGTAAGTTCTGGGTAGCCGTTGCAACAATGGTAACAGGCTACATACTGGCTTTCGGTGGCGCGGCAGAGACCGCAGAGACCGTCACAGGCTGTATTATGAGTACAGCGGCTGTCATTGCCTATATCATCGGCGAGGGGCTGGCAGACAGTGCCCCCCAGACCATCAAGGTTGAAAAGGAGGAGGAGCAGAACGATGGCTAAAGTAACACTCGACCCGGGACATGACCACCGCTCCAACGTATCGCCCACAAATAGTCGATACATAGAGGGAGTACAGATGTGGAAGCTCGCAGGCTACCTCAGTGCCGCCCTCAAAGATTACGGCATCGAGGTAGAAACGACACGCCCCAACATAACCGATAACCCGATGCCGCTGGAGACCAGAGGAAAGCTCGCATCACAGAACGGCAGCGACCTCTTCATTTCTCTTCACAGCAACGCACCTGGACAGCGCAAAGACGGCACCTACGATACATCTATCTCAGGCACCTACATCTACTACAGCCTCACCGACGAAAGCAACAAGGAGCTGGCGGACAAGCTCGGAGAAGTTATCGCCGCCAAGATGGGACACAAATACCGTGGTTCACTCACAAGAGAGTTCAGCGAGGAGCGTCCCAATTGGGACTACTATGGCGTTATCCGTGGAGCAGCAAGAAACGGTTGCAAAGCAGCTTACCTCATTGAGCATGGCTTCCACACGAATACAAAGGACGTATCTTTCCTGCTGTCAGACAGCAAGCTCCTGGAGCTTGCACAGGCAGAGGCAAAGGTAATAGCCGATTACCTCGGCGTCACCAAGAAGCTCTACCGTGTACAGATAGGCGCATTCAGCAACAAGCAGAATGCGGAGCTGTACAAGAAGCAGGCCGAGGCAGACGGCTATCAAGCTTTTGTTGTTGAGGCTTAATATACGCATAATCGTATCATTTTGAGATTATAAGATATAAATTACCGCCCTCGTAGGATCTCCTGCGGGGGCGGATTTGCTGTTTTACTTGACATTTGCAAACAGAACTGATATAATTTTTAAAGAGATTTTTACAACTCTTCTTCAGAAATCGAAAATTTGTGAAGTTGTCAGTTTGGTGGTCAAATTAATTGCCATTTGGCTTAACAGTGCGGTTTGTGGGCGTTTTTAACTTTGTCTTTTAATCAGGGTGTCCCGGGTTCGATTCCCGGGTGGATCACCATTCAAGGCAAAAGAGAACACCCGCAATAGTGGGTGTTTTCTTTTATCGGTAAATAACGAGTGTCGGTGCGGTTTGATCGCAGAAAGGGAATGTTATGAAAATTATGCTAGTCCAATTACTGAAATATAACGGTGAGTATGTAGGTCCTGCAAATAAGATCTTTGAGTCGGATGTTATTCCATGTGCAGGAATGTATATTGCGGATCCTATATGGAGCGATGAGAGCGAGGTGCTGAAGGTGATAATCAACTATAATAGTAATTGGTGTACTGTTTGCCTTGACGATTGTGATATCGAATCTTCAGATGATATTGAGGAGATTGCCGAAAATTTCAGATCAAATGGATGGACAGTACATCTATGAGATAAAACTTTATGTACCTACATAATAAAAAGCCGTCTTTCGGGGCGGCGTGATAATATGTTTACAAGGTCGCTTTTGATTGTAATGTCACAAGCGGCTTTTCTTTTTGCTACGGTGGTGTTTGATTTAATATGCGCTTTGCGGTGTGGCTTTTCCCAAAAACGGCGGCAAAGCCACACCGCATCGCAGTTTCCCTGATTCTTGTGAAAAATTTCTCTCCCCCCTTGACAAACGCAGAAAAATATGATATCATATACGCAAGTTAGGATAAACTAACCGAAAGGAGATCTTACAATGAGCGTAGTTGTAGTCGGCGGAAATGACCGCATGGCGACGAGATATAAGGAGATATGTAAATCCTACAGCTGCAAGGCGAAGGTGTTCACACAGATGCCTGCGGACTTTGATAACAAGCTGGGCGATCCCGATCTGATGGTGGTGTTCACGAACACATGCTCCCACAAGATGGTGAACAGCGTGAATCAGCGCTCCGAAAAGCGCAACATCCCCGTAGTGAAGGTACACAATGCCAGCGTGAATGCACTGAAGAATGTGCTGGATCAGTACGCCGCAAGATGACGGCTTATTTTTTGGAGAATGGGTTAGAGCAAACTAACTGTGCATATCCTGAGATATCACAAACGGGACTGTGCAGATTTGGGTTAGTTTTTCCTAACTGCATGGAGGACAGAATTATGTGTAAGAACGAATATTGCCGTTTTGAGCAGCAGCTGGCGTTTCATTCGGCGCCGTCGCTTCTGGGAATAAAATGTGCAAGTCTGATGTCCGTGCGGCGCAGCGAGTTTGATGTGGCGGCAAGCTCGGAGCGGTTCAACCGCCGTGCTGCGGCAAGGGGTCTGCGTGTACGGGAGCTGTGCGGCTGCGGGAAAAGATCGCTGCTGCTGATATATAACGAGCAGAAGCTTGCCGCACGTCTTGCTGAACCTCGCTGCAGGGAAGTGCTGCGCATGAACGGTTACACCGATGATATGTCGGCGGAGGAGTGCATCTGCAGGCTTGCGGGACGCATCGGCAGGGACGGAGATTTCCCCCACGAGATAGGCATATTCCTTGATTACCCTGTGGAGGATGTTCTCGGTTTCATTGAGAACAAGGGTGCAAATTTCAAGCTGTGCGGCTACTGGAAGGTCTACGGCGACCCTGTAAAGGCGCAGCGCACCTTCGATAATTACAACAAGTGCAGGAGATTCCTGTGCAATAAGCTGAGCGAGGGGCAGGATCTCTGCCGTGCGCTCAGAATATCGTAAATTTGACGAGCAAAAGCTCGCCAAATTCAATTAGGAATTAGGAATGAGGAATGAGGAATTTCGGTGTCCCCTTCGGGGACGGATTTAAATGCGGCTACGCCGTCAATGTGATTACTCCTGACTCCTGACTGAATTTGAAACGCAGAGCGTTTCAAATTCCGATCTCTGTGTTTCTTCCATTCCTGACCCAGCGGTGCGCCGTTGGGTCGCTTTTTTGCCTGAAAACACAAAAACATAAAAAAATTAACGATAAACGTTAAAAAACTATTGACAAACGTAAATTTGTGTGCTATAATTCAACCATGATAAGCTTATTGAAAAATTCGGATATGATCTTTGGAGGTTTCTATGGCTAAGACAGTTGATATTACAGAAAGAACTTTTGAACAGGAAAAGGAAGAGTTTTCTACGGTCTGCAAGGTGTTTGAGGTAGCATGTATCATGATGTTCGTTGCCTTTGCGGTGATAGTGGCGGTAGTGCTGGGTGTGATAATCGCAGGCGGTGCGGCGTTGAGCGATATTATCGTTCTTGCAGTGAATAGTCTGGTGCTGCTTCTCGGCATGTCAAGTGCGCTGAACTTCGGTCGTGCGATATTCAAGTCCCTCAGAAGCGGCGAAACACCTTTCCGATATGATATAGCAGACAAGGTGAAGGGTGCTTCGATTGCACTTGCGATGAGCGGATTGCTCGGTATTCTGTTACAGAGCGTTTCTCACATTTTTTCTGAAGCCTTTGGCGATATATGCCACTATTACGCCTTTATAGCAGTGGGAAATATTTTCATAGGTGTGCTGCTGGGCATCATGTCCTATGTGATGAACTACGGCTGCAAGCTGCAGCAGGAATCTGACGAGACATTATAAGGAGGTATACTATGAAAAAGCTTACATCTAAAGAGAACATCCGCCGCATGAGCCTTGTGGCAACTGTGATAGTGGCACTGTTTATGATATCGCCTGTTGTGTCCTTTGTGAGAGGCTTTATCAGCGGCTGGAACAGCGAGGTTCCTGTTTCTGCGGCAAACACAGTGTCGCTTGTGCATTCGTTCGTGATGCTGGCGCTTGCTGCGGTGCTGATATTCACGGCGTTCATGCTGCTGGGTAGTCTGCGTAAGGAGGAGACTCCGTTCACTGAGAAAAACGGCAGGCGCATACGCAATATATCCTTCGTGCTGATAGCTG
Organism: Oscillospiraceae bacterium; assembly: GCA_045532595.1. Taxonomy (GTDB): domain Bacteria; phylum Bacillota; class Clostridia; order Oscillospirales; family Ruminococcaceae; genus CAG-115. The sequence goes on from JAZSGG010000112.1 coordinate 42,528, forward strand.
TCGAGCCTGTGACCATCCTCAGCAACATAATCTCCGCCGCACTGGACAAAAGCGTGATAGTGGTGACATCCTTCGGCGGAATGCTGCTTGCTTCAGGCTTTGTGATGTACTGCATATCGTTGGTGTTCCGCTACGGCTGCGAGCTCCAGCAGGAATCGGACGAAACTCTGTAAAGGCGGTGCGGTATGGCTATAATCTTACGACTTGACAGAGTGATGGCGGACAGGAAAATGTCCCTCAACGAGCTTTCGGAAAAGGTGGGCGTTGCGAATGTCAACCTCTCCAAAATGAAAACGGGCAAGGTGAGTGCGATACGCTTTTCCACCCTTAATGCGATATGCAGGGTGCTGAAATGTCAGCCGGGAGACATCCTCGAATATGTAGAGAGCGAGGACGAGGAGAATGAAGCAGATAATTAAATGCGTGCTGTGGGTGCTGCTGAATTTCGTTCTGCAGTTCGTGGTGCAGCTTGTAATGACGATAGCGGCAGTGGCAGGCGGCATCCGTGACGATGCGGCGCTGGCACAGTGGACGATGGATAACATCCTGCTTGTGACGCTTATCTCAAACATCATCTTCATCGGCATAATGTGCATAGCATTTGCAGCGAAAAAGACAAAGCCCCTGCCCGAAAGTGACAGCGGGGAAGCGCTGAAGAAGTGCATCCTGCCCTGCGTGGCGGCGTTCCTGTATTCGGTGGGATTCTCCATGCTTTCCGAGGGCAATTCGGGCATGATACAGAACAGCGTGGCGCATTTTTCAGCAAAGCTGCCCTGGCTCGGCATAGTTGTGATGGCGGTAAACCTGCTCGTTCTTGCGCCGATAGCCGAGGAGCTTCTCTGCCGCAGGATAATGCTGGACGGCCTGAAGCAGCGCTTTTCCGAGCGCACCGCTCTCATCGTCAGCGCTGTGATATTCGGCGCAATGCACATCATGGCAGGCGGACCCGCTCTTGCAATAGGCGCAACGGTGATGGGTCTGCTGCTGGGTGCTGTGTATGTTAAGACAGGCTCGCTCAGGGCGGCGGTAATAGTCCACGCAGCGGCAAATATGCCCGATTTCATCCTGATGCACCTGCCCGAGATATCCACGCCGGTGAGGGTGACCGCAGCAGTGGCGGCGCTTGCACTGTGCGGCGGCGTGATGCTTTTCTGGCACAGGCGCTCCGAGTGCTGACATCAGCCACAGGTCAGCGGAAATGATATACTTTCCCCGTCGGTCAGCCGATGGGGATTTTTGCATATTTTTGTCAGAAATTTTTGTAAAACACTTGCATTATTTATATAAAAGGTGTATAATATTTAATGGCAATTTGTATGCCCACGGTATGCGGATCGCTGAAATTGCTCTGAGGAGAAGAAAATATGAAAGCAGACTTACATTGTCACACCACTATTTCCGACGGTTCCCTCGGCATCTCAGATATCATCAGACAGGCTGACAGGGACGATGTGCGCTATCTTGCCATCACCGATCACGACAGCCTTGCATCCTCTTCGAGGGCGGCAGTCCTCGGCAAGAGATACAATGTTAATGTGATCCCTGCCGTGGAGTTCTCCGCATTTGACGGCTCCCGTGGAAGAAAGGTACATATCCTTTGCTACATGCCCCAGAAGCCTGACAGACTTGAGGGTCTGTGCCTGCGCACCTCCGAGGGCAGAATGAATCTCGGCAAGCGCATGGCGATGAAGGTGCTGGAGAAATACCCCATCACACTGGAGAGCATCCTGCGTTATTCCGCAGGCAGCAAGGCTATCTATAAATGCCACATCATGCACGCACTGATGGATTACGGCTACACTACCGAGCTTTACGGCGAGGTTTATGATTCCATATTCGACAGAAATCACGGCATCTGCGCCGAGGAGGTAAAGACCGAGGCGGATTTCTATCCCGATGTGCATTTCGTTACAACTCTTATCAGAGCCAGCGGCGGCATCTCGGTAATGGCGCATCCTAAGGTATATGACAGCTTCGAGCTTCTCTCCGAGCTTGCAAAGGCAGGCGAGCTGGACGGCGTTGAGGTATGGCACACCAGTGCGGATGAGAAGGAGAAGCAGCAGCTTCTGGATATCGCAGCACAGCATGATCTCATCACGACAGGCGGCTCGGATTTCCACGGCTTCTATAACCACTATGCTATACAGATAGGCTCAAACCTTACCCCTGAGGATTCTCTCAATCAGATACTGAATTATAAGGGCAAGGCTTAAAATACATACAGATATAAAAAAGGACAGACAAAAGAAATGGATATCAAACAGCAGGCATTGGAAAAGCATTATGAATGGCAGGGCAAGCTTGAGGTAGTTTCCCGTGCGAAGATCGAAACACGAGAGGATCTTTCGCTGGCGTATACCCCCGGCGTTGCACAGCCCTGTCTTGAAATAGCAAAGGATCCCGAGCTTTCCTACAAGCTCACCCGCAGGAATAACCTCGTTGCCGTTATCACAGACGGCACGGCGGTGCTGGGTCTGGGCGATATCGGCGGTCTGGCGGGAATGCCCGTCATGGAGGGCAAGTGCTGCCTTTTCAAGGAGTTCGCCGATGTGGACGCTTTCCCCCTTTGCATAAAGAGCAAGGATCCCGATGAGATAGTTCGCACCATCGAGCTTATCTCGGATAGCTTCGGCGGCATAAATCTTGAGGATATCTCAGCGCCCCGCTGCTTCGAGATAGAAGCAAAGCTGAAGGAGCGCCTTGACATCCCCGTGTTCCATGACGATCAGCACGGCACTGCGATAGTTGTGGGAGCGGCAATGCTTAACGCTGTCAAGCTGGCAGGGAAGAAGCCTCAGGATATCACCGTAGTTATCAACGGCGCAGGCTCCGCAGGCATTGCGATAGGCAAGTTCCTGCTGAAGCTGGGTGTTGGCGATCTTATCATGGTGGATCTCTGCGGAATCCTCAACCGTGACGATAATTACGAAAACCCTGCGCACGCAGAAATGGCGCAGCTTTCCAATAAGAAGAACATCAAGGGCAGCCTGGCTGACGCCATGAAGGGCGCAGATGTGTTCGTGGGCGTTTCGAAGCCGAACCTTGTTTCTCCCGAGATGGTGCAGTCCATGGCGGACAAGCCTGTTCTGTTCCCGATGGCAAATCCCGATCCCGAGATCACCTACGATCTCGCAAAGCAGTCGGGCGCTTTCATCGTCGGCACAGGCAGAAGCGATTATCCCAATCAGATAAACAACGTGCTAGTGTTCCCGGGCGTGTTCAAGGGTGCGCTCAGCGTCCGTGCAAAGGCGATTACCGAGGAGATGAAGCTGGCGGCGGCGTATGCCATTGCTGCTCACATCCCCGAGGACAAGCTTACTGTGGATAATATAATCCCCAGTGCGCTGGATAAATCCGTGGCAGACGCAGTTGCAAAGGCTGTGGCGGATGAATGGGTAAAGAGCCAGCGCTGATAAGGAGACAGAATGACTATAGAATACACTCCCCGTGGCGTTTGCTCACGGAAGATGATAATAGACGTGGAGGACGGCGCAGTAAAGAGCCTGAAGGTTATGGGCGGCTGCGACGGCAACCTCAAGGGCATAAGCAAGCTGGTCGAAGGCATGCAGGTAAAGGACGTTATCGAGAGGCTTGAAGGCATCCGATGCGGCTTCAAGAACACATCCTGTCCCGCTCAGCTGGCAGAGGCTCTGAAGAAGCATTTCAGCGAGTAAATTTCCAGCAAGACCGCTTAACGGCGGCTCTTTGCATGTATAGGGGCAACATCTGACGGATGTTTCCCGATAACGAGGTGACATAATGAAGATATCATCACTTTTTGAAAACGGCAGAACGGTGTTCTCGTTCGAGATATTCCCGCCTAAGAAGAACGGCTCGATAGATACGATATATTCCACACTGGAGGCGCTGAGCGATCTGCATCCCGATTTCATCAGCGTGACCTACGGCGCAGGCGGCACAGCGGCAGGCTGCTCCACAAGGGAGCTTGTGACGCTCATCAAGGAGAAGTACCACACCGAATCCATTGCGCATCTCACCTGCGTGAACTCCACAAAGGCGGATATCGACCGCATCATAAAGGAGTTTGAGGAGCATGGCGTGGAGAACGTTCTTGCGCTGCGTGGCGATATCAATCCCGATCTTCCCCCGAAGGAGGATTTCAAGCACGCAAGCGACCTTATCAGCTACATGAAGGCACGCAGCAGCCTGAATTTCTCGGGTGCGTGCTATCCTGAGGGTCATGCGGAATCCCCGAACATCATCGAGGATATCCGCAATCTGAAGATAAAGGTGGACGCAGGCGCAGAACACCTGATATCCCAGCTTTTCTTCGATAACAACTACTTTTACGAGTTTCTCGAAAAGGCACGCATTGCAGGCATAAATGTGCCGATAGAGGCAGGCATCATGCCCTGCACCAATGCGAATCAGATAAAGCGCATGGTTACCATGTGCGGAGCAAGTCTGCCGCCGAAATTCGCAAAGATGATACAGCGCTATGAAAACAACGAGGAAGCAATGCGTGACGCAGGCATTGCCTATGCGGTGGATCAGATCATAGATCTGGTGGCTCACGGCGTTGACGGAATCCATCTGTATACGATGAATAATCCGTACATTGCGAGAAAGATAAGTGAAAGTGTAGAAAAGGTGATAAGGTCATGACAAGCGAGATTACTAAAATCAACCGCACCGAGGCGCTGCGTTACATGGGCTACAAGGAGCAGCCCGATGAGCGCATCAGTGCTACTATAGACGAGTGCGAGCGTGAGCTTTTAAAGGAGGCTCGTCCGCAGTTCGTGTGGCGTGTTTTTGACGTGCAGCGTCTGGGCAGGGAGCTTTATTTCTCCGACTGTGATTTCCTGCTGGAGGGCAAGGATATCGCAGATCATCTGCGCAGCTGCGACAAGGCGGCTGTTATCTGCGCTACGCTTTCATCCGATACCGACAGATACATGAAGCGCCTTGATGTCAGCGACAGCATGAAGGCGGTCATCACCGACGCTCTTGCAAACGCAATGGTGGAGCAGGTGGCAGAGGAAGCACGCAAGGATGTGCTTGAAAGCATGAGCGGCTATTCCACCACTTGGCTGTACGGCGCAGGCTACGGCGATTTCCCGATACAGTGCGCTCCGCTGCTTATCGCAAGCGTTGATGCAGTGCGCAAGATAGGCGTGTGCTGCACCGCAACGCACATGCTGACTCCCCGAAAGACGATCGTCGGCATCGTGGGACTCTTCAAGGGTGAGCTTGACCGCAAGCGCAAGAGCTGCGAGGATTGCAGCATGAAGGGAACCTGTGAGTACAGGGAATACGGCATCCGCTGCTAAAAACACGGATATATGTCAGCATACATCACCGACCGCCCCATAGGCGTACTATGTACGTCAAGGGGCGGTCGTTTATTTATCATGCACTTTGAGGTGTGGCGTAACCACTGTTTAGAGGAAAAGCCACACCACAAACAACCCGATAATTCAGAATTTGTTTTGCGGCGTCGAGCCGCAAAACAAACTGGGGGAAAACTCTTGTTTTCCCCCAGACCCCTTTAGCGCCCTGAACGCATTTGCGGCGCTTTGCGCCGAGTGGTGGGGCTTTGCCCCACGCCCCACAAGCCTTTTTGAAAAAAGGCTTGACCTAAAAACCAATCCGCACTTCGTGCG
>JAZSGG010000113.1:0-3134 GCA_045532595.1 Oscillospiraceae bacterium
ATTTCTTATCTTTCAAAAGGGATATATGAAGACCCTGCAGGAAATTGGCATGAATTAGACCGTGCAATCATTACACTGATTGTGGTTTTAGCATACGCTCTTATTAGATATGTACATATAAAGAATTTTGCAATTAAGTTAGTTGTGGTATATGTACCAACAATGTTATTGGCTTTTTTGTATGTATGGTTTAGGGGATTGACTGCTGAATTAGCATCTTCGGCATATAAAGATATTTTTGTAAATTATACTGTTGGATTTTTAATTGTATCTATTATAGTTTTTATTATAAATAAGATAATACAAAAGAGAAAAGCAAAGTAATAATTTAATTAGTATGTATATCGCCATGCCGACAGGTTCGCAAGACAAACTTGCTCACTGTCGTGGCGTTCGCCGTATTGTCCAATGTCTAAATATGCTCTTACGTGTGCAAGCTCCCGACGAGCAGTATTTAGCCACTGTCCAGCATGGTTCATTGCTACGCGCAAAATTCCAATTTGTCGAACAGAATATAAAAAACAAAATCCTGAGAAGATTTGATTCTTCCCAGGATTTACTTCTTTACGGCTGCTGCCTTTACATCTCGGGTCTTTTGTTGTTTATTGAATATTGAATAGAGAATAACGAATAATTAATGTGGTCGCTTGCGGCGACGAATTTAAATAGACGGCGAAGCCGCACCGATATTATTCATTATTCACTATTCTTTATTCATTGTTAATTAAAAAAACAGCCCCTGCACCGAAGTACAGGGGCGTTCTGTCAGCAAGAGTGAATTACTTCAGCTCGATTGTAGCGCCAACAGCCTCGAGCTTAGCCTTGAGCTCCTCAGCCTCAGCCTTGGAAGCGCCTTCCTTGAGAGCCTTAGGAGCGGACTCAACGAGCTCCTTAGCCTCCTTAAGACCGAGAGCGCAGATGTCCTTAACAGCCTTGATAACGTCCATCTTCTTCTCACCGAAGGAAGCGAGAATTACGTCGAACTCTGTCTTCTCCTCAGCAGCTGCAGCAGCGCCAGCGCCTGCAGCGGGAGCAGCTGCAACAGCAGCAGCGGATACACCGAACTCTTCCTCAAGAGCCTTTACCAGTTCGTTAAGCTCCAGTACGGACAGAGCCTTAACTTCTTCAATCATAGCTAAAATCTTCTCAGAAGCCATTTTAATTTCCTCCTAAAATATGTTTGTTGTTTTAATGTTATTCTGCGTCAAGCCGCAGTGTGATAAGTTCCCGACAGTTTACGCCGCGGGTGCGTTTGTCCGAAAATTAAGCGGACTGCTCTTCGTTCTTCTTTGCGATCTCGTTGATAGCGATAGCAACACGCTGGATGGGAGACTGCAGCATGAACACGAGCTGGGAGAGCAGGGTCTCCTTGGAGGGAAGCTTTGCGTACTTTTCAACTTCTTCCTTGGAAATAACCTGACCGTCAACAAAGCCGAGCTTGATAGCGAACTTGCCATCGGAAGCCTCAGCCTTCTTGTTCAGAAGCTTGGGAGCAACGATGATGTCCTCTGTGTGAAGTGCGATAGCTGTTGTGCCGGAAAGTGCGGGCTCAAGACCCTCGATTCCTGCGATCTCAGCTGCACGCTTCAGCAGAGTGTTCTTTACTACGAAGTACTCTACGCCGCTCTCACGCAGTTCCTTACGGAGCTTTGTGTCGTCCTCAACGGAGATTCCCTTGTAGTCAACCAGTACACCGCCTGCAGCAGCCTTCAGCTTTTCAGCGAGGTCTGCAACATAAGCCTGCTTCTGTTCGAGTATGCTCTGACTAGGCATTAAATTCACTCCTTCTTGATAAATTTACGCTGTTTCAAAGCATGGAAAATAAAAATTCCTCTCTGAGCAAAGACAGAAAGGAACGCAGAAATTCTTTATCATTCCCATTCCTCGGCAGGCGGACGAACCATTATAGCCTTGCGGCAGCCTGCTGTCTTTAGAACAGCATGAATATTATAACACGGCAAAATAGTTTTGTCAAGTGTTTTTTGAAATTTTTTTAAATATTTTGCAAAATAATACCGCAGCCGAAGCTGCGGTATCGGGAATAGGCTTAAACTCTGATGTCCAGAACTGTTCCTCTTCCATCGGGCGAGGGCATGGAATCCATCATCTTTGTGATAGCCTCCATATTTGCCTGAGAAGCGTCCAGCGTCTTCTTCATCATGCTGATGGAAACGGAATTCTGCAGATTAGCCATTGCCATCCCTGTTGCCATTGCTGCGATCGAAGTCTCCATAAAATCATGCCTCCTTGCTTGATAGTATCTATATTGTAGCATGTATTTCAACGTTTGTCAAGTTTTTGTTGAAACTTTTACTGATATGAAGTATAATATCAGTTAGGAGTTAGGAGTTAGCGCATTGACGGCGAAGCCGTCAACGCTACGTTCATTCTTACGAATGAACGCCCAAACCGACTTCGTCGGATGGATTATAAAACGGCTTCGCCGTAACGTTGCGATATATCAGTTTTGTTTCATCCGCTACAATAACACATCAAAACAACTGTGTGCATAGTTACAAAAATGCAATACTACGGCGAAGCCGTTTCAAGATCCGTCGCCGCAGGCGACACCATAACTCCTCACTCCTCACTCCTCACTCCTCACTCCTCACTCCTCACTCCTAACTCCTCATTCCTCACTCCTAACTTCTAACTATAAAAAAGGTGGATTAAAATTATGTCTGTTTCTGCAACCGTCCTCATCGACAACATCTCTCAGCCGCCGCTGCTTTCCGAGTGGGGGCTTTCTGTACTTATAAAATATAACGGCAGGACTATCCTGCTTGACACGGGCAAGTCGGGGCAGTTTGCGGAGAACGCCGCAATGCTGGGCAGGTCTCTTTCCGAGGTGGATGCGGGAGTGCTTTCCCATGCGCACTACGACCACGCCGACGGCATGCCCGATTTCTTCCGCATAAATCCCACAGCGCAGTTCTATCTGCGTGACGGCACGGAGGAGAACTGCTACAGCGGCGAGGGCGAGGACCGCCACTATATCGGCATAAAGCAGGGAACCCTCTCAGAATATCGCAGCAGGATAGCCTTTGCGGCAGGGGATGTGCAGCTTTTTGACGGCGCATGGATCATCCCGCACAAGCGTGATATGGAGCAGGCGGGCAGACGTGCGCACATGT
>JAZSGG010000039.1:0-22812 GCA_045532595.1 Oscillospiraceae bacterium
CGATTCCTCCAAGGGGTGCCAGTGTGATAAAAAACCCATCCTTTTGGACCGCTTTTTTTTCACCTTGCATCGTATCCTTCGATTTTCCCTTATGGAAAATCGATTTTGCTTTGCAAAACCGCATCCGATGCCACAACTTCAATTTTTACTGTCCTTTGGGACGGCTTTTTTATCACCTTGCATCGTATCCTTCGATTTTCCCTTATGGAAAATCGATTTTGCTTCGCAAAACCGCATCCGATGCCACTGCTTCAATTTTTACTGTCCTTTGGGACGGCTTTTTTATCACCTTGCATCATACATTTAAGTATCACATGCGTTCATCTTATTCATAAGCGTAAGTATGATCTTCTGACGGGTAACTATTCCGATATAATAATCCCTGTCATCAACCACGGGGATGAAGCTTTGACTTACCGCACATTTCAGAAGCTCCTCCATACTTATATATACATTTACGCACGGATTGAAATCCTTACGAATTATATCTGCAATGCACAGCTTTTCCTTATCACGAATACTGTTATTTTCATTATCAAGCATATTCCACAGGAAATCACCCTCACTGACTGTACCCACATATTTTCCTTCACGAGTAAGCACAGGAATAGCGGTATAGCCATGCGCACGCATTTTTTCGAGACCCTGCCTCAGCGTGCAGTCGTCATACACAAATGCGGATATTTCCTTCGGGATAAGCAACGAGATTATATTCATGACCGTTCCTCCGATATCGGCAATATTTCAATAATACAGGGGAGCATTTGCTCCCCCTTATATATTATAATAGTATATCAGTCTTTATAATACATACGGATGAAATCTTCGATGAACTTCACCGAGCCATCAATGCCAAGCGCCGAGCTGTCAAGGCACAGCTGATAATTCTGCGGCTGCCCCCAGCGTTTGTCAGTGTAGTAGTTATAATAAGAGATACGCTGCTTATCAATACGCTTCACATAACTCTCTGCGTGCTTTTCCTCAATGCCATACACCTCGATCGCACGGCGCACACGGGTCTCAAAAGGCGCAGTAATAAACAGATTGAGTACGCCTGTAAAATCTCTCAGCGCATAATCCGAGCATCTTCCCATGATAACACAAGGATGCTCCGAAGCGACCTTCTGGATAGTGTTCAGCTGTGCAAAAAACAGAGTATCATCAAAAGGCACACCGCCCTGACCGTATGTGGTCGAAAGCAGATACAGGAAACTGTTGGTGCGCTTTTCATCGTTCTCCTCAAAGTGATTCTTATGAATACCGCTGCTCTCGGAAGCAAGCTCAAGCAGCTTATTGTCATAGAACTCCACACCGAGATCCTTTGCAATACGCTCGCCTATCTCACGACCGCCGCTGCCGTACTGTCTTGTAATGGTGATAATTTTTCTTGACATAAAATGCACCTCCGTCATATCTGTATTTTCTGTAATAATATTGTATCATATTATTCAAAATTTGTCACCATATTTCACAATATTTTTACCGTTTCTTACAGATATTTGTGCATTGCTACAATCGCAACTGCAGCAAATTAGTGAAATTGCAAATGAAGATCCCGATATGCAAAAGTCTGAGAAGAACCTTCTCAGGCTTTTAGTCTATTACCAAATAATCATCAAACTCTTTTCCATCGAGATTATATACACACCAATATTCGCCACATCGAACACTATTATCTTTGAGGTAGATCTCAATATACACCTTGATGCAATCGAAATCCAGTTCCTTTGTTACACAAAATGCATATCCATAAAGCTCAACATTTATAGAGTCTCTGTTACAAAGTCCTGCCTCTCGGCTCTCAGTCGGTTCTTCTTCAAGATAAACGTCATAAGTATGCCAGAAGCTTTCGAAAGAACGCTCAATCAGATTATGTTTTTTGACTATATAGTCCAGCTCTTCTCTCACGTTTCACCATCCCATCATCCGCATATTGCCTGATAAAGCTCCTTCACATTGCCTGCGATATATTTCGGTGAGAATGCACTCAACTCCTCATAGCTTCTGAAGCCCCACAGCACTGCACACGCATCCAGTCCTGCAGCAGCAGCCGTCTGCATATCAACGCTGCTGTCTCCCACATAAAGTGCCTCGCTCTTATCCGCACCATATCTTCGACAAAGCTCCTCAGCAGCATCAGGTGCAGGTTTTGCAGGGAATCCCGCGCCAAAACCGATAAGATCTCTTACCGCATCGCCGAAAGCCGCTCTGAGCAGCTCCCCCGAAAACTCATGCGCCTTGTTGGTGTTGACAACACAGGTCACACCGTTGGCCTTCAAGCGCTCCAACAGCTCTTTTATACCGTCATACGGTACAGTGCGATCGGATTTATGTGCAGAATAATATTCGTTGAAGATACGGTATGTTTCCTGCAGTTCTGCATCAGTGCTTTCTGCAGGCAGGATGCGTTCAATGAGCTTCGGAATACCGTTTCCGACGAACAGCTTATATGCATCCACAGGATGCTGCGGCTTACCCATCTGTGCAAGGGCATGATTGCCTGCCGCCGCAAGATCTCCCAGCGTGTTGAGGAGAGTTCCGTCCAGATCAAAAATAACCAACTTATACATAGGCATCATTGAGGCAAAGTCATAAACATCGAGATTCCGTATGTGATGACCCAGGCTGCGCCTGTAACATAAGTAAGTCCTGCGATGATCTTGTTTCCTGTCACCTCGGTTCGGTGAGCGGTACCATCGCCCTTTGCGAACACATTGGTAAAAATGCAGCCGATGATCGCCAATCCCAGTCCGACCGTCGTAAACCAACGAGGTGCATTACCTGTCAGGAACAGCACATTCAGCACAAGACCTGCCACAAGGCAGATATTCAGAAAGATCTGGATATAATCGAATTTTGTTAATTTCATAGCTTCTCCTTTGCCGATGTATATGAGCAGATATCCTCATATACAAAAAATCATGTCAATTAGTATTATACTCCCGAAAAATCCGCCTGTCAACCTTGAAATATATATAAATATATGGTATAATATCAAGGAATATAATTTATCAGAAAGGAACATATTTTTATGTTGACCAGAGAAGAATTTGACGCACAGCTTGCAAAGCTGATGAAAGAACAGGAGCAGCTCATCCGCCGCCCCAACCCCAAGTCCGATATGTATAACGGAATTTACGACCGATATGAGAATCCCGTACTTACCGCTGCACACGCTCCCATCATCTGGAGATATGATCTTTCGTATAATGACAATCCCAACCTGATGGAGCGCATCGGTGTGAACGCTGTGATGAACAGCGGCGCCATCTATCTTAACGGCAAATACTGTCTCGTTGCAAGAGTAGAGGGAAATGACAGAAAGAGCTTCTTCGCCGTTGCTGAGAGCGACAAGCCGACTGAAGGCTTCCGTTTCAGGAATTATCCCGTTATCCTGCCCGACACCTGCCCCGAGGAGACCAACGTATACGATATGCGCCTTACTCAGCATGAGGACGGATGGATATACGGCGTATTCTGCTCCGAGAGCAAGGACACATCCTCTAACGACCTTTCTGCCGCAATTGCACAGGCAGGAATCGTGCGCACTAAGGATCTTGTGACATGGGAGAGACTTCCCAATCTCATCTCAAAGTCTCCCCAGCAGAGAAATGTTGTACTCCACCCCGAATTTGTGGATGGAAAGTACGCTTTCTACACTCGTCCGCAGGATGATTTCATCTCCACAGGCTCGGGCGGCGGCGTGTGCTTTGCGCTCTGCGAGGATATCACACATCCCGTACTCTGCACTGAGGAAGTAGTGATCAGTCCCAGAGTATACCACACAATCACTGAAGTAAAGAACGGCGCAGGTGCTGTTCCGATAAAGACGCCCAAAGGCTGGATCCATATCGCACACGGCGTAAGAAATACAGCCGCAGGCCTCAGATATGTCATCTATGTATTTGCTACAGATCTTAACGATCCCAGTAAGCTCATCGCAAGCCCCTCCGGTCTGTTTATCGCACCGCAGGGCGAAGAGCGTGTAGGCGACGTTTCCAATGTAACGTTCACGAACGGCGCTATCGTGCGTGAAAACGGCGATGTGTACATCTACTACGCATCCTCCGACACAAGACTGCACGTTGCCTCCACCACCATCGAAAAGCTGATGGACTACACCTTCAATACTCCTTCCGATCCGCTTCGCTCCGTTGACTGCGTGAAGCAGCGCTGCGAGCTCATCGCAAAGAACCTCAGCGGAGAGAAGAAGATATGACAGAATATTTTGACCTTTACTCTGCCGACCGCCGAAAGCTCGGCAGAAAGATACAGCGTGGTGCGCCTATACCTAAAGGCGAGTATCACATCGTTGTGCAGATAATGACCATCAACAACAACGGCGATATTCTGCTGACCCAGCGTGTCCCCGAAAAGACCAGCGGTGGAAAATGGGAATGCTCAGGCGGCTGCGCAATAAGCGGCGAGACCAGCCGCAGTGCCGCAGTGCGTGAGCTTTTCGAGGAAACAGGCATCCGCACATCAGTGGACGAAATTGACCTTGAATGGTCCATCACTACAGACAGCATGCTGCGTGATTTCTATATCGTGAACAAAAACATATCACTGGAAAGCATCCGTCTGCAGGCAGCGGAAGTCTGCGCCGCAAAGTGGGTAAGCCTTGAACGCCTTGAAGAAATGGTTCAGTGCGGCCAGACCACAAGAACAGTGGCAAAATGGCTGGATTCACGCCACAGCAATATTCGTGCGGCTGTGGACAGGATAAAGCAGAAGCAGGCTGTCTGACCTGCAGGAGGAGACTTTGGATAAAAAAGCAGCTATAGCAAAGATAAAGGAACTCGCAGCAAGCGGAAACACTGAGGGCAGCAGCCTTGAAGCGGTATTCGCCCGCTGCTATAATGCAGTAAAAAAGACACTGGATATAACGCCGTTTGACGAGCAGCTCTCCGCTGCGCTCTCACTTTACGAGGGCAGGATGGTGCAGATGCAGACAGGCGAGGGCAAGACGCTCTCCGCCGTGTTCGCAGCCTGCATGGAAGCTGTTTCGGGCGGCGATGTACACATTCTCACCTTTAACGATTATCTCGCAAAGCGTGACTACGAATGGATGAAGCCTGTTTATGACGAGATGGGTGTTTCCGTAGGATATATCACCGAAAAGACTGAGCGAACAGAGCGCAGGGATGCATATAAGAAGCAGGTGGTCTATCTCACTGCTAAAGAAGCAGGCTTTGATTACCTGCGTGATTTCGTATGCTTTGAGCCTGATGAGATGGTATTCCCCGAAAAGCTGAACTTTGCCATCGTGGACGAAGCGGACAGCATCCTTATAGATGAAGCCCGCATTCCGCTGGTAATTGCAGGCGACCTCGCAGCAGAGGACAGCAGCGCCACCGCAGAGGTATATGAAAAGGTTGCAGATTTCGGCGAGGACGAGTTCGAGATAGACGAAGATAGCCGCAACGTATATCTCACCGATGACGGCGCAGACAGAGCTGAAGAGCTTTTCGGCTGCGATGTTTACAGCGAGGAAGGTGCACCTTATCTGGCGAAGATCGTAGCCTGCCTGAAAGCAAGGGCAGTGCTTAAAGAGGATAAGGATTACATCGTCAAGGACGGTGCTATCCTTCTCGTTGATGAGTTCACAGGTCGTGCCGCAGTGGGACGTGTATTCCCTGGCGAACTGCAGCCCGCAGTTGAAGCAAAGCACGGTCTGAAGATAACATCCCGTGGACGCATTATGGGAAATATCGCCCTTCAGTATTTCGCACGCCTGTATCCGAGACTTTCAGGCATGACAGGCACAGCAGAAGCAGCACGGGATGAGTTTGAAAAAATGTACGGTCTGAACGTGGATATAATCCCCACCAGACTTCCCTGCCAGCGTACGGATCATCCGCTTGAAATGTACTCCGACAAGGCTGAAAAGCGCAAGGCTATCCTTGCCGCTATAAAGGAAGCATCAGATGCCGAGAGACCTGTTCTTGTAGGCACCGAGAGCATAGAGGAATCCGAGGAGATAGCATCACAGCTCAAGGAAATGGGAGTATCCTGCACCGTGCTGAATGCAAAGAACGACACCGAAGAGGCTGCCATCATATCTCAGGCAGGCGACAGAGGTGCTGTTACCATCTCCACCAATATGGCAGGCAGAGGCGTTGACATCAAGCTCGGCGGCGCTGACTGCAAAAACAAGGATTTCGTTGTGGATGCAGGCGGTCTGCTGGTGCTGGCAACCTCTATGAGAGAAAGCTCCCGCATCACAAGACAGCTGCGTGGCAGAGCAGGCAGACAGGGCGATATCGGCGAGAG
Organism: Oscillospiraceae bacterium; assembly: GCA_045532595.1. Classification (GTDB taxonomy): domain Bacteria; phylum Bacillota; class Clostridia; order Oscillospirales; family Ruminococcaceae; genus CAG-115. Next base: position 6,274 of record JAZSGG010000039.1, read on the forward strand.
CCGCTTCTTCGCTGCTGCAGATGATGAGATAATGTCCAAATTCGAGCTTAGAAAGCTTGCGGGACGTCACTTCCCGGATGAACATATCGACGGTCCCATCGACGATAAAGCGCTCCTGCGTGAGGCCGAAAGAGTTCAGCGAATCTCCGAAGGCGACACCTTCGACGACCGTGTTAACCTGATGAAATACACCATGATCGGTGAAAAGCACCGTGAGCAGACCTTCCGCAACAGAAAGGCTCTGCTGGACGGTTCCCACAACACCGAAATGTGGCAGAACTACTGTCCTGAGCTTTATGAAGAAGCCGCAGAGAAATTCGGCAAGGACAAGCTGCAGCAGAAGCAGAATTTAATTCTCGCAGCCCTGCTGAATGAGTTCTGGTGCGATTACCTTGATTACACCGCTTATCTGAGAGAAGGAATACACCTCACTCAGGTGGCAGGAAGAAACCCCGCAGAGGAATACAACATCGCCTGCGAGGAATATTACGACAATGCTTCGGAATCTCTCCCCGAGCGTATGGCAGAGAAGCTGGAAGCGCTGCTGGAATGCAGCTCCCTTGACGAATACGAGGTGCAGATGCCCACAAGGACATATACCTATCTTCTGGATGATATGGCAGAGGAATTCAAGACAAAACCACTGCTGCTGAATGTATTCGACGAGGAAGAGCCTGCACCTGCAAAGAAGCCCGAAAAGACAGATTCCCCCAAAGAGAAAAAGGGATTTTTCGCTTCGCTTTTCGGCAAAAAGAAATAACAAAGAGGAAAAGAAATGTCAACTGTTTGCGCTATCGCCACGCCCCCTGCGGCAGGCGGAATCTCCGTAATACGCATCTCAGGCGAAAAGGCTGCCGAGATCGCAGGTAAGGTTTTCAAGCCTGTTTCAGGAGTATCAGCCGCCGAACTGCAGGGTTACCGTGCCGCCTACGGCAAGATATACGACGGCGACGAGCGCCTTGATGACGGTGTTCTGCTGATGTTCCGCGCACCACACAGCTATACGGGCGAGGATGTGGCAGAGATATCCTGCCACGGCGGAATATATGTCACACGACGCGTGCTTGCTGCCTGCATAAAAGCAGGTGCAGAGCCTGCAGGCGCAGGCGAATTCACAAAGCGTGCGCTGCTGAACGGCAAGATGTCGCTGACTCAGGCGGAAGCAGTCACTGATATAATCAACGCACAGAGCGGTCAGCTCTTGAGCTGCTCAAACTCTCAGAGAGAAGGCGCTCTGTACCGCCGTGCGGAAATGATATCCGATATGATAATGGATGTCTCGACCCAGATATCCGCATGGATAGATTACCCCGAGGACGATACTCCCGTAGTCACCGAGGAATGGCTGAGCGAAAAACTCGCCGCAATAAAAGCAGAGTTCGACGATCTGCTTGCAGGCTACGACACAGGAAAGCTTATCCGAGAGGGCATCTCCTGCGCCATCGTGGGCAAGCCGAACGTTGGCAAATCCACGCTGATGAATCTGCTTTCGGGTGAGGAGCGCAGCATCGTATCCGATATCGCAGGCACCACCCGTGATATCGTGGAGGAGAGCATAACCCTCGGCGATGTGGTGCTTAAAGTCGCTGACTGCGCAGGCATCCGTGACACCGATGACACCGTAGAGAAGATAGGCGTGGAGATCATGCTGAAAAAGCTTAACAGCGCCGATCTTGTGCTTGCCGTATTCGACAGCTCCCGTCCGCTTGAGGAGGACGATCTAACGCTTATAGACAGACTTTCTGGCAAGCTTGTGATACCAGTCATCAATAAGTGCGATCTGCAATTGACTTTAGATACCGTTACAGTTGAGCAGAAGCTCGGAACTGCTGTGTATATCTCTGCAAAATCCGACAAGACCGCTGATATACTTTCAGACGAGATCAAGAAGCGCCTTGACCTCGACAAGCTCGACACTCAGGCAGGAATCCTCGCCAACGAGCGCCAGAGAAGCTGTATCCTCCGTGCCTCCGAAGCCGTGAACGAGGCTGTTTCGGCAGTGGAGCTGGGACTTACTCCCGATGCTGTGGGCGTGATGCTGGAGCAGGCACTGGATGCAGTCTATGAGCTTTCAGGAAAAAAGGCAAGCGAGGAAGTTATCGCAGAGGTGTTCAAGAGATTCTGTGTCGGAAAGTAGGAATACAATATTGAATGAATCCATCTCAATAATTGAAGAATGCTACCACATTGCACGGGATGAGCTATCAAAAATAACCTGCTATGATATTGACAGCAATTTTGAAACCGCCTATACACATCACAGCTATGACGAAGGCTGTTTTTACGAGCACAAAGAGGGAGACCGAGGCGAGAAATTCACTTCAAAGGTCGGCAGCACGAGGGACGAGTTCGTTTCCCATCTTCTTTACAGGAAGATATGGGATTTTTCGCTCAGCTACGAGCTTCATCACCGCAGGAGATTCGAGGATAACCGCCGTCAGATGAATGAAATAATAGAACGCTGCTACAGCTATCTTGATGATAAATACAAATATACTCTGATGGGCGATCTTAAAGATAATATCCACATTTATTTTGATCTGCTCGATCACTATGTCGGAGTATGTAAAAAGCTGCTGAATAAATCAAGCATATCGGAGCCGACAATGCAGCGGATAAAACTCATTGCTAACAGGGAATATGCCGCTCGTTCAGGTGGCATGCATGACGTGGCTTTTATTCTCGACCATGTGCGTTATAACGTCAGTGAGATAATCAGGGTTATTCCGCTGGCTGCGCTCAAAGAGGAATTCATGCTTTACGAGGATCAATTCATACGTCTGCAAAAACTCGAAAAAGAACAGCCGCTCTATCCTGACAGATACCTGCTCGGCACATGGGATAACACAATATTCTGCGAAGCCGAGGAAATGCTTAACGGCAAACGTCTGACAGACGGAGAATCACTTAAATGCGCATTGTATATGCTGATGATGCGTGTATGCCATGATCGGGCTGTAGGAATGAGCATAGATCTCTGTTTCCATAAGGATATTGATATCGAAAAATATCGCCCTGTACTGAATGAGATCTTTATTTCTGACAAATACGGAGTGTATCACTTCGGACCAGCCAGAAATTTCGATCAAAGTAAAAAGGACAGGCTGACATATAAATTACTATGCGGAAACACCGCAGAAAGGCAGTTATGAACATACTTATTATAGGCTGTGGCATGGTAGGCTCAGAGCTTGCCGCAGAGCTTGATATGCACGGACATGACGTATCAATAGTAGACAAGGACGGTCACTTTGAGCTGCTTCCTGACGATTTCAGCGGCTTCACCACCACGGGTGTGCCGATAGATCAGGATGTGCTGAAGCGTGCCGGCATCGGGTCCTGTGATGCGTTGTGCGCCGTTACCGACAACGATAATGTGAACATCATGGTGACCCAGATCGCTTCAAAGGTGTTCGGAGTGCCTAAAGTGTTCGCAAGAATAAGAGACGTAAGCAAAGGTGAGATCTTCGAAAGTCTCGGCATACATACCGTCTGCCCTACAAGGCTCGTGGTAAACGCCGCCCGTGCCGCAATAGAGGAGGACTCCTGCACCACTGAGGATATCAGTTTTGAAAACCACAATGTAAGCTTCACCACTATGGATGTGCCTGAAAGTCTTATCGGCGATATGCCCGAGGATATCATGTACGAACCAGGAGAGGTGCTTTTTGGTGTACTCCGAGGCAGCGAATTGCTGTTCTACCAGGGCAACGAAAAGATCGAATTCGCCGAGGGTGACAAGCTCATCTTCGCTAAAAAGGGATAAGGAGCGACTATGAAAACCATAATCGTAGGCGGTGGCAGAGTAGGTTTCTATCTCGCCAAAACGCTGCTGGAGCACAACTATTCCGTTACGATAATCGAACAGAACAAGGAACAGTGCCATTTCTGTGCCAACAGCCTTGACGCAGAAATAATCTGCGGAGACGGCACAGACGATGACACTATGAGAGCCTGCGGCGGCGAAAATGCCGATGCAGTTATTGCGGTAATGGGTCAGGACGAAAACAACCTCGTTTGCTGCCAGATGGCGAAGCTGCTGTTCGGCGTAAAAAAGACCATCGCTAAGGTCAACAATCCCAAAAACGCCGAAGCGCTGAAGCAGCTGGGCGTGGATATAGTAATTTCAGCCACTGATAATATCATCCAGCTGCTGGAGCATGAGGTAGACCTCCATTCCATAAAAAGACTGCTGCCGCTGAACGGCGATGAGGCTTCACTACTGGAGATCACACTGCCACAGGAATACATACTTGACGGCACTCCCATCATGGAGCTGAAGCTGCCTTCTAACTGTAATATTGCCTGCATCAACCGCAGCGGACGCACGATAATCCCGAGAGGTAAAACGACACTCAAGGGCGGCGATATCCTGCTGATGATAGCTCTGGGAGAAGAAGAAAAGGAACTCAGGAAGGCACTGAAAATAAAAGCAACCACCACAGACTGATAACGAAAAGGGGCGAGAACATGGAAGCACAGAAAAGAAGAAAAAACTCCGCAAAAAAGAACGGCAAAAAAACTATTCGTCACACAAGGAAAAAGCAGGGTGACATTATATTTGCACTTGATATCGGTACCCGCACTGTAGTGGGAATACTTGCGCAGAAACAGGAAAACGGCTACAAGATACTTGATATGGAAACGATCATCCACGACAAACGTTCTATGACCGATGGTCAGATCGAGGATATTGACGCCGTTGCTCAGGTCATTAAGGCTGTAAAAGCTGCCCTTGAAAAGCGCAGCAACATAAGACTTTCCAAAGTCTGCATTGCTGCTGCGGGACGTGCGCTCAGAACAATGCGCAACAAGGCGGTATACGATGTTTCCGCTGTGAGAGCCATCTCCGCTGAGGATCTCAAAAATGCGGAACTGGAGGCTGTTCGTGAGACTGAGGAAAAGTTCTCCGAGGGTCAGGAAAGAGCTGCATTCTACTGCGTTGGTCACAGCGTTATAGGACTCTCACTTGACGGATACAAGGTGCAGAAGCCTGAAGGCCACCGTGGCGAAAAACTCGAAACAGAGATCATCGCCTGCTTCCTGCCTGCTTATGTGGTGGAGAGCCTCTGTGCCGCTGTGGATATCGCAGGTCTTGAAGTCGCAGGGCTTACACTTGAGCCTATTGCAGCCATGAATATAGTAGTTCCGCAGGAGCTTCGCCTTATCAACATTGCACTGTGTGATATCGGTGCAGGCACCTCCGACGTTGCCGCTTCGAGAGATGGAAGTGTAGTTGCATACGGTATGGCTACCGTGGCAGGCGACGAGATCACCGAGGAGCTAATGAAGAAGCTGCTGGTAGACTTCAATACCGCCGAAAAGATAAAGACCTCTGAAGAAACAGAGGTGGAATATACAGATATCCTGCTGATGAATCACACCATCACCGCCGAAAAAGTAGCAGAGCTTCTGCGTCCCTGTACCGAAAACCTCGCTGACACTATCTGCAAGGAGATACTTAATGCAAACGGCGAAGCGCCACAGGTCGTATTCCTTGTTGGCGGCGGAAGCAAGCTGGCAGGTCTGCCTGCGCTCGTTGCCAAGGGACTCGGCATGGATGAGACCCGTGTCATCATGGGAAGAAAAGAACTCATGCGAGGCATAACCGCTCCTGCAAAGATCGAGATAGGCACCGAGCATGCAACACCTCTCGGTATTGCAATAACCGCATCCGAGGGTGTGAAGTATGACTTCACCACAATAACACTCAACGGCAGAAAGGTGCGCACTCTCGACACGAACAGACTCACAGTGTTTGAGCTGACCGCACTCGCAGGTGTAAAGCCCGAAAAGCTGATGGGTCGCTCAGGAAAGCCGCTGTGCTTCACCATCGACGGACAGCGCACGATACTCCGTGGTACGCCTATGGCTCCTGCCGAGATATCCGTAAACGGAAAGATCGCATCGCTGAACTCCTCTGTTCGTAAGGGCGATGATGTTTCCATCATATTTGCTCAGGACGGCGAGGATGCCGCTGCTTATCTCTCTGATTACTTCGAGATGGACGGCATGTACTCCGCAAACATTGATTTCTGCGGCGAGGAAAAGACCGTCGGCAGATTTGTAATGGTGAACGACGTTCCTGTAACAGAAGATCAGGAGATCGAAAACAACAGCGTCATCACCACATTTGACCTGACTACTTTCGGAGAGCTTTGCACTTCCGCCGAGATACTGCCCGAATATATGCTGCTCAACGGCGCTGAGGCTGATGGCACAGTAAAGCTGAACGACGGCGACAGCATCTCCACAAAGGCAGATCCTAAGCCTGCTCCTGCACCTGTTACCGTAGGAAAGAGCGAAGTAAAGTCCAACGGCGAGGAGATACATATCATCTTCAACGGCGAGCCTGCGAAGTTCCCCGTTATCGACAGCAGCAGAGAACCTATCTTCCTTGACCTGCTGGCAGCCTTCTCCGAAAATCCCACCGAGCTGCTTGCTCACGCTACAACAACTACCATCAACGGAAGGATCGCTCGTCTTGGCGAAACCGTACACGACGGCGATGAGATCATCATTGAATAATATGAAGCATTATCTTAAAAAACTGCTGCCTGCACTGCTGGCAGCAGCACTTATGAGCGGATGCGCCGAGATTCCGACAAAGGATGCTGCAGATACCACTGAAGCTCCGTCCACCACCGAAAGCGGCGAAGCCGACTTCTCTCGAGAGGAATACGCCGAAAAGGATGTCACAAAATACGATATCGACAAAAAGGACGTCCTGCTGAAGCTGAACGCCGAGGGTGGTGTTTTCGACAGCACGATCCGTACCGACGGCGAATACGACGGAAACGGTTATATCGTTCTGGATAAGGATCAGACGCTCGTACATATCGCAGAAGTAGAGGCGGCACAGCATTATCGTCTGGGCATCTCCGCCTATTCCTACAGCGGTGCTGCGGTAAGCATTTCCTCTGCGGAAGGCAATATAGGAGTATTTTATATCCCCCCTGTGGAGACGGCAGGCTTTGAGCTTTACTGCATCGACAATGTGTATCTCCCCGAAGGCGCTACACTGCTTACATTCAGCGTTATGAGCGGCAGTGCTGCTCTCGATTACATCGTACTGGAGGACAGCGCACCTGTTTCTTCGGATTACTACCGCACTTCTGTCTCCGTTGTAGGCAAGAATACAGGCATCCATACCATTGGCACCATGAAGTTTCTGACCGACATGTACGGTACTCGCATGCTGACAGCTCAGAATGTCACCCCCGGCACAAATGCTGAGATAGATGCGGTATTTGCCGAGACAGAGCGTTATCCTGCCATACGCTGCGGCGATCTGATGTACTCCTCCCGCTTTGCTGACGAGGACGACGCTGAGACCGCCGAAAAAGAGATAGAACTCGCTCTGGAATGGGGCAGAAACGGTGGAATCATCTCCATGGGATGGCACTGGTATGCGCCTACAGAAGAACTTAACGGATTTTATGCCTCTGAAACGGATTTTGTCCTTGCAGACGCTCTCACTGAACAGGATATCGCCGAAGCAAGCATCGAAGAGATAGAGGGAATGTACAACAGCAACATGATCTCTGAAGACTGCTATATGCTGATACAGGATATCGACCACATGGCGGAAACGCTGAAACGCTTCAAGAGTGAGCTGCAGACAGTCATCTTCCAGCCTCTTCCCGACGGTGACAGCGACCTGTACTGGTGGAGCGGAAATGCAGAAAACTACAAATGGCTGTGGCAGCTGATGTTCACCCGCATGAACCGTTACCACGGACTCAATAATCTGATATGGGTATGGAACGGCAGCGATGCCGCTTATTATCCCGGCGATGAATACTGCGATATCATAGGTCAGGGAATGTACATGAATACCGCTGCATCCTATGCAGGCAGATTCGCCGCTCTGGCACATCTATCCCCCACCACTATGAAGCCCGTAGCCATGACAAGCTGCGATAAAATGCCCGATCCCTCATACTGCAAGCGTGACAACGCAATGTGGATGTGGGTAGCCCCTGCATCGGGAGAATACTCCGTTCATACCGACGGCAGCTATTCCGAAACCTATAACAGCTGGCAGCGCCTGAACGATATCTATAATTCACGTTCCTGCGTCACCCGTGACGAGCTGCCCGATCTCTCGACCTATGCACTTTCCGAGAGTATTTCCACAGCCGAAGCATCTGAATGATTGACAATAACTGTTTTTTGTGCTACAATGAAATCGTAACTTAAATATCGCTTTGATTTTTACTTAATTTACTTAACAAGGAGATGCACAATGAAGAAGTTTTTATCTGTTTTTCTCGCAGCTTCTCTGCTGGTAAGCATGACAGGCTGCGCCAAGGAAACCAACGAAGATTCCATTGCAAGCGGCAATAACGCAACAGCTGAAGCAACATCCGCTCCCGCTGCGGACGACTCCTCCACAACAAGCGCCACCGAAAGCGAAGTAGTAGAGGATATCCCCGAAGTTCCCTACGAGCTGGGCGGAGAACTCACTCCCACAATGATCGCAAATTCCGTTCTGCACAAGGGCAATCAGGCACGCCTTGCAAAGGTCATCAAGAAGCTTCAGGCAGGCGAGGAAGTAACTATCGCATACCTCGGCGGCTCCATCACACAGGGCAGCTCTGCAGGAAACGAGCTTTGCTACGCTCGCCTGACCACAAACTGGTTCGAGGAGCAGTTCCCTGAGGCAACCATCAACTATGTAAATGCAGGTATCGGCGCAACAGGCTCGTATATCGGTCTGCACCGTGCTGACAGAGATGTTCTGGCACACGATCCCGATCTGGTATTCGTTGACTTCTCCGTTAACGACACTTATGATCGTATGAGCATCAATCGCTCCACATACGAGGGTCTTATGAGAAAGCTGTGGAGCAGCGAAAGCGCTCCCGCTATCGTATGCCTCGCTATGACTCAGGAGGACGGCACCAGTGTTCAGGATGATCACAGCGCTATCGCTATCCGCTATGATCTCCCCTTTATTTCTTACAGAAACGCTATCCTTGATGTTATCGACAAGGGCTACATCGTATGGGATGATATCTCTGATGACAACATCCACCCCAATGTTCCCGGCCATGCAGTTCTGAGCAAGATGATAACCAACTATCTGCAGACCGTTGTTGACAATGTGGACAATATCGACACCACTGAGCCCACACTTCCTGAGGCTGACGCAAACGGAACAAAGTATCAGAATGCTGCTATGGTATTCCCCGGTGACGCACGCTGCACCGCAACAGGCGTATTTATCGAGCATAACGCTATGTTTGGCGGCATCGGCAACCCCTGGCTCGCAAGAGTTTCTGGCGGCAGCGAAGTTGATGGCGGTCTTGAGTTCACCGTTGAAGCACAGAACATCGGTATCATCTATGGCAAGCTGGTAACAAAGGGCGGCAAGCTGGATATCTATGTTGACGGCGAGCTTGTAAAGACCCTTGACTGCACCTTCCCCGGCGGCTGGGGCAACTACGCCGAGTTCATAGAGATCTGCGCATTTGATGCAGTAGGCGAACATACAGTAAAGCTCGTACCTCAGAGTCTTGATGATTCTGCGGCTTACTATATCAACGCACTGACCATAAGCTAAATTTAATTCAATACAAAACACCCTGAGAGGAACTATTCCTTCTCAGGGTGTTTTTTACTGTTAAGTCGTCCTTTGGCGCTTTCTTTGGATAAGTAATTTAATTCCCAGTACGAAAACAAAACCACCAAGTATTATGAACATAGACCATATTGCATTCCAATACTGTGAATTCACGTCAAACATGAGCAACAGAAGCTTATGCCAGATTTCTAATCCGACTGCAATTGCAAACAGATCAAACAGTACGTAAGCTCCTCCGAAAAGATATATCCATCTCCACCAGTAATTACTGCGACGATTTTTGAAAAAAGTAATGATGCCTAAAACGCAGAGTACAGCTAATATTCCCATTAGTCCAAAATATATGATTCCCTTTTGCTCCAGTAGACCCATCCAGAACTCAGCATAAGAAATTCTATCTATCAGTCCCCATATCCTATGCAAGTGAAACAAACCAAAGAACATAAAAAACCAAGGCTCGTATGCTAATATTTTCTTCATAATACTATTATACCTTTCTTCTAAGCCCCGTTATCAGACTCTCTATTACAGGAAACAGTATCATATACCCAACAACGATAATCGGAAATATTTCTGCAATGCCATCAACAGCAGAAAACAAACTGGGTAAATGGAAAAGCTGCGCAACAAACCCTGAAACCAGCACAAGGAACAGATTCCACGCCGCTATAAATCCGTACATAATCACCCATCCCCAGTGACACTGTATGCAACGGATGAGATCTCTTTTCAGCCACAGTTTCCACACGAATATGTATCCAACCGCAATGATGAGCGCACCGATAATGAACAGAGGCTTATTGACAGCATAGATATCCACGGGCAGAAAGCCTGTGCCATCACTATATGTGTTTTCCATAAGCGTGTATTGAATACCGAATGCTGTCGATACTCCGAGCAAAGTCAGCAACCAGTGCAGTGCAAGCTTGCCGAAATCTATTGCTTTATATCTTTCCAAATCGACACCTCCTGCCATAGTTTGCCTAAAGTATACCACAGCAGACATCAAAAGTCAACACAGAAAACTGCCCCCGAAAGATCTCGGGGGCAGTGCGCTTATTTCACATCAACAGGAACTTTCTATCAATCCTCGGGAACGAGAACGGAGTAGTTGCCCTCTTCTCTGCGGTAAACCACGTTTACAACACCTGTCTCAGCATTCTTGAACATGAAGAATGCATGATCCAGAAGATTCATCTGCAGGATAGCCTCATCAACTGTCATGGGCTTCAGAGCGAAGGTCTTATAGCGGATTACCTCGTACTCCTTCTCCTCAGGCTCAGGCTCAAGACCTGCAAAAGCACCGGAACGCAGGCTCTTTTCAACCTTTGTCTTCTGCTTTCTTATCTGACGGATGATGCGGTCAATGGTAACATCCAGAGCATCGTTCTTATCCTTAGCGGACTGCTCTGCACGATAAATGATTCCGTTATATTTAACAGTAAGCTCCAGAATGATCATCTCACGGCGCTCCGCAAGTGTGATCTTTGCTTCTGCCTCCTCAGGGAAGAAACGATCAAGCTTTGCATTGAGCTTCTGCTCTGCATACTCCGTGAAAGCCTGGGAGATAGTGAGTTTTTTAGCAGCGATAGTAACTTTCATAAAATCATCCTCTCAAGGTTAATGAAAGAAAACGGCAAGCCGATTTTCTCTGCTCTAATTGTAGCATATTTATCCCAATTATACAAGTACTTTTTGAATTTTTTTGTATTTTTTGACAGATTGCACAAAGTTTTGATCTGAGGTTTAGAATCACAGCCGAATTTTGCGGCAGATTGAACAAGTGGTGGAAAAACCGAATCCGCTCAGGGTTAATTTCAGCTTTTTCAGCTAATACTACTGGACAAACAGCGCATATTGTGCTATAATAAATAATGTATATTTATACAATGGAGCAGTGTATCTGCTTACTGTAAAAGAAAGGAAATTTCTATTATGACAATCACAAAGGACACTATCATCGGCGATATTCTGGATACTAATCCCGAGGCTGCAGCACCCATCTTCCTCGGCATGGGTATGCACTGCTTAGGCTGCCCCTCCGCAAGAGGTGAGAGCGTAGCACAGGCTTGCATGGTACACGGCGTTGACGCTGATGAGATCGTTGCAAAGCTGAACGAAGCACTCGGCAACTGATGATATCCCTCGATAACAGGCTGAAAACTGCTGCGGCGCTCTGCCGCAGCGGAGTCACTGTCTGCGATGTGGGAACGGATCATGCGTTGCTTGCATGCCATCTTGCAATGAATGGCGCAAAAGAAGTGATCGCATCGGATATAAATGACGGCCCGCTTGATGCTGCCCGTGAAACAGTCACACGCACGGGTGTTACGAATGTTCGTGTGCTGAAGTCCGATGGTCTGCAGCAGATAGACTATGCCGACGATGTTATCATCTGCGGCATGGGCGGCGAGCTTATCGCCGATATCATCGCAGGCTGCCGTTTCCTGACCGAAGATACACGTTTTATCCTGCAACCTATGACAAAACCCGAGATACTCCGCCGCAGACTTTACGCAGACGGATTCAAGATCATCGAGGAGCGCACCGCCTACGACGGCAAGCGCGCCTATGTGGTGATGCTGGCGAAATTTACAGGAGAATGCAGCGATGTGGATGAGCTTTTCTCATTCACGGGCAAGGTAACTGACAAGCGTTTTCTGAAGCTCACTGCGGAAAAGCTGCTAAAGAATGCAGCTCAGATGGACCGCTCGGACAGCTTTGCTGAGGATGCAGCGTCCCTTCGCTCGCTGGCAGAGGATATTCTGAAAAAAGCAGAGGATATTTCATGAAAATCAAAGAGATCTACGATTATCTTAATACCATATCACCGTTCAATACTGCTGTCCACGATAACGTGGGACTGCTCACAGGAAGCATGGATGCAGAGGTAACAGGAATCTGCACCTGCCTTGATATCACAAACAATATCATTGATGAGGCAGTGCTGAAAAACGCAAACCTCATCGTTTCCCATCATCCTGTTATTTTCGATCCACTGAGACAGGTATGTCCCCCCAACCCCGTGTACAAACTGGTACATAACGACATTAGCGCTATCGCCATGCACACAAACTTTGATATGTCAGAGGGCGGCGTGGGCGATGCATTGGTGGAGCTGCTCGGCTTTACTCCCACAGGCGATGTGCTGGAGCCTGTTCACCCAAACGGTCTCGGCTTCGGCTCGGTGTGCGATCTTGATTTCTCGTTCACACCCAAAGCGCTTGCAGAACACTGCAAGAACACTCTGGATCTGGGAGGAGTGCGCTATACTCCCATCAACAGAGAAATACGCCGTGTAGCAGTCTGCTCAGGCTCGGGCGGAAGCACGATGCACTACGCCATCGAACGTGGCTGTGATGCTCTCATTACAGGCGATATCAAGCACAATGTCTGGGTAGATGCTATAAACAGCGATTTCGTTCTGATAGATGCAGGTCATTTCGGCACAGAAAAGTGTGCAACTCACAGACTGGCAGCGTTGCTCAGCAGAAAATTCGGAGGAATTCCTGTATTCGCAGCCGACAGTGATACCGAACCCTGCAATTACGTTTGATAAACTGAATATTATCTTTAGGAGGTGATACACGATGTCCCTTGACGGAGCTTTTCTGCACATCGTCAAAGGCGAGCTTTCACCGCTTATCGGAAGCCGTGTGGACAAGGTGTATCAGCCTTCCCGTGAGGAGATAGTTCTCTCGCTGCGCACCTTCCGTGACGGCACGAAAAAGCTCATCTTCTCCGCAAACAGCATGAGTGCGAGAGTGAATCTCACCGAGGCTGCGTTTGAAAATCCGCAGCAGCCGCCTATGCTGTGTATGCTGCTGAGAAAGCACCTCGGCGGCGGACGCCTCACAGATATCCGACAGGATGGTCTGGAGCGCATACTTTACTTTGATTTTGAATGCACCAATGAGATCGGCGATATAGTCACAAACACGCTTATCGCTGAGATCATGGGTCGCCACAGCAACATCATCCTTGTCCGTGACGGACGAGTGGTGGACAGCGTAAAGCGCATCACCGATGATATATCGTCGGTGCGCCGTGTGCTGCCGAATATAGAATACGAAACTCCCCCGAGAGAGGAAAGACTCTGCCTGACAGAATGCAGTGCGGATGAAGTCCTCGCTGCGATAGAGGGCAGCCCTGAGCGGCTTGCAAAGAAGCTCACTGCCGTGTTGGAGGGTGTCTCGCCGATATTCGCAAGAGAATGCGCCTATTATTCCGCAAAGGATGTGGACGCAGTCTGCGCCGAGCTTTCGGACAGCGCAAAGGACAGGCTGAGATTCATTCTCGGCAAGGCAAAAAAAGCGCTGAATGGAGATGCGGAATTCACTCTGGTCTCCGACCTCAACGGCAAGAAAAAGGATTTCTGCTTCATTAATATCGAGCAGTATTCCACGGGCATGCTGATATCTCACTGCGAGAGCGCAAACGCCCTGCTGGACAGCTTCTTTGCCGCTGCTGACAAGACAGAACGCACAAAGCAGCGTGCGCATGATCTGCTGAAGCTGCTGATGAATGCGTACGAGCGAGTCTCACGCAAGCTCGAGCTTCAGAAAAAGGAGCTTGCGGAATGCGGCGAAAGAGAGGTTTTCCGAGTCTGCGGCGATCTTCTCAACGCCAATATCTATCGGCTTGAAAAGGGCATGACTAAGGTCACACTGGAGGATTTCTACACAGGTGAACCGAGAGAGATCACCCTTGACGCACGCCTTTCTCCCGCACAGAATGCGCAAAAATACTACAACGAATACCGCAAGCTGGATACAGCGGAAAAGATGCTGACCGACCTTATCGGAAAGGGACAGCAGGAGCTTATCTACATCGACAGCGTTTTTGATGCAGTAAGCCGCACCGACAGCGAAACAGACCTTGCCGAGATACGCAGGGAGCTGCGAGAGCAGGGTTATCTGCGTGGCGGTGTGAGAGCGGATGAGAAAGTGAAAAAGCTTTCCGAGCCGCTGAAGTTCCGTTCAAGCGAAGGCTTCGATATTCTGGTGGGCCGCAACAACCGACAGAACGATCAGCTTACGCTGAAAACCGCCAAGGCTACAGATATTTGGCTGCATACGCAGGGACTGGCAGGCTCTCATGTAATCATAAAAGCAGAGGGCAAGGAAGTTCCCGAGCAGACCTTGTTCGAAGCTGCAATGCTTGCCGCATATCACTCAAAGGGCAGAGAATCCTCGCAGGTGCCTGTTGACTACACTGCAGTGAAGTTCGTGAAAAAGCCCGCAGGCGCAAAGCCGGGAATGGTCATCTTTACAAACAACAGAACGTTGTTCGTTGCACCCGATGAAGCACTCTGCGAAAGGTTGAAGGCAAAATGAGAAACAAGATATGCCCGAAATGCGGCTGCATCTTCGATGAGGAAAAGCTGAAGTGCATCGACTGCGCAGAGCTTCTCAGAACGGCAACCTCAGAAGAAATTGCTGGCTATGAGAAAAAGGCAAAGAAAGGTCTCGACCGAGCGTCTGTACGCTCAGAAGCGACCTCGCCTGCTCGTTGGCAATATATCGCAGTTGCAGGACTGATGGCGTACAGCTTTATCGTCGGACTTTGCTTCGACGGAGGATGGGCGTTCATCGCATTTAATGCTCTGTTCTGCATTGCACTGATGTTCCCTAAGTTTGATTTCTTTGTAAATCATGACAAAAGGGGTAAGCCGATCTGGTTCAAAATATATTATCCGCAATTCAGGTATAAGCTACTGTTCGGAGCTGTCGTTATAATCAACCTGTTTATGCTGGTGGGAATAATCTTTAAAGAGTAATAAAAGCGACCACAGGTCGTCTAATATCACAAATATAAAGGGTGGCGCTTCATCGCTAGCCTGACATTCACATATGAAAGGACATTGATACCAATGAGAAAAGAACTTGCAAAAACCTACGCTCCCAAAGAATTTGAAGAGCGTATCTATAAGAACTGGGAGGAAAAGGGCTATTTCCACGCTGAGATAGATCCCAAGAAAAAGCCCTACACTATCGTAATTCCTCCGCCAAACATCACAGGTCAGCTGCACATGGGTCACGCACTGGACAACACTCTGCAGGATATACTTATCCGCTGGAGAAGAATGCAAGGCTACTCTGCTCTGTGGCTTCCCGGTACAGACCACGCATCCATCGCAACTGAGGCTAAGATTGTTACAGCGATGAAGGAAGACGGCGTAACAAAGGACGACATCGGTCGTGACGGCTTCCTCGAAAGAGCATGGGAGTGGAAGAGAGTTTACGGCGGCCGCATCGTAGAGCAGCTGAAGAAGCTCGGCTCCTCCTGCGACTGGGAGCGTGAGCGCTTCACACTGGACGAGGGCTGCTCCAAGGCTGTTCAGAAGGTATTTATCGACCTCTACAACAAGGGTCTTATCTACCACGGCGAGCGTATCATCAACTGGTGCCCCAACTGTAAGACATCCATTTCCGATATCGAGTGCGAATACGAGGAGCAGGACGGCTTCTTCTGGTACATCAACTACCCTCTGGCAGACGGCAGCGGATATCTTGAGATAGCTACTACCCGTCCCGAGACACTGCTTGGTGACAGCGCTGTTGCTGTACATCCCGATGATGAGCGTTATACCCACCTCGTAGGCAAGATGCTGAAGCTCCCTTTGACAGACAGAGAGATACCGATCGTTGCAGATGAGTATGTTGATAAGGAGTTTGGTACAGGCTGCGTAAAGATCACACCTGCCCACGACCCTAACGACTTTGAGGTAGGAAAGCGTCACGATCTCGCTATCATTCATATGATGAACGACGACGCTACCATTATGGACGGTGTTGGCGGAAAGTATGCGGGTATGGACAGATATGATGCGAGAAAGGCTATGGTCGCCGACCTTGAGGCACTCGGACTTCTTGTTAAGGTTGAGCCTCACAAGCACAATGTTGGCTGCTGCCAGCGCTGTGGCACTACTGTAGAGCCCAGAGCAAGCT
>JAZSGG010000010.1:0-6872 GCA_045532595.1 Oscillospiraceae bacterium
AGAGCATGACAATATCACTATCGTAGGTGTTGGAGATACTCCTATTCTCTGCCCTATCACGATCAAGGACGACTGCAAGATAAACCTCACGCTCAAAAATTCCACCATAACCACCGAGCGTGACAGCGCAGTTATCACTCTCGGCAACAACACTGAGCTTATCCTGAATGTGGAAGGCGAGAACAAAATATTCCCCCGTGGAATATGGGTTCCCCAGACCTCGACATTCAAGCTTATCGGCCACGGACACCTTCACGTTCACGCAGAGACCATGAACTGCTATGGAATCGGCACCGATAAGGACAACAGCTACGGCAATATAGTTATCGAATGCTCAGGCAGAGTGCAGGTGGATTCCAACGGCGAGAACGCCATTGCTATCGGTGGTGGAAAGAACGCCAACAGTTCTTCCATACGAATACTCGCAGGCGATCTGCGTGTTGAAACTTCGGGCGGAAACTGTGTAGGAATCGGAAACTTCGATGGCAGCAGTTTTGTGGATATCATCACCTGCGTATGCAACATTGAATGCTCCGCAACAAATGCTGTCGCTGTCGGTGCGCTTAACGGAAACACAAATCTCTACATTGAAAATGTTGCGATGAATGTTACCGAATCAGGCGTAAATCTCTGCGGAATAGGCGTAATGAACAAGGGCGACGGTAAGATATTCCTGACAAACAGCACCACAAAGTTCGATATGCACGGAAGATCCATCCTGTGTATAGGAACAGACAAGGGCGATATTGATACGATCATTTCTTCCCTGTCAGCAAACCTTCACTGCGAGGGCGGCAGCGTTCTCGGTATCGGCGACACGGGCGGTGACGGCAATATCAATTTCCGTGACGCTACCATTGATATGCTGTTCTTAACAGGCGACGGCACAGGAATCTGCACCAAGAATGGTACCATCACCTCTGAAAACAGTATCCAGAACATTGCAATAAATCCCTGATAAACATCAAAAATACCGCAAAGCTTCACGCTCTGCGGTATTTTGTTATTCTTCTGTAACTGTAAGGCACTTTTTCCGCCATATACCACTCTTATAGCGGATAAGGCTCATTGCCGCTGTAAGCACCCATGTAAGGCAGGTAGTTCCCCATACTGCCCAATATCCTACACCCGGGATATTTACAAGTATAGCCGCAAAGCCTATTCTTCCGACCACCTCAGCGATGCCGTTAAGCAGCGCAAATCCCACATCGCCTGCGCCGTTCAGCATACCTCGTGTGATGTGTATAAGGCCTAACGGAAAATAGAACAGCGACGAAAGCTTCAGCGCCTTCTCACCTATATCAAGCACAGCAGGCTCATCCACGAAAACACCAACTATCTGACGGCTGAAAAGCATGAAGAGTGCGAGCATAAGAACGGAGAATCCCAATCCCACAAGCACACAACGGTGGTAGCCTTTGACGGCTCTTTCACGCTTGCCTGCTCCGATATTCTGTCCTGCAAAGGTGGATATCGCAGCATTCAGCGATGCAAACGGCTGCTGCACCAGCTGCTCCACACGCATGGAAGCAGTATACGCCGCCATTACATCCTCATTGAAGCTGTTTGCTGTGCGCTGAAGTGCGATCATTGAGACAGACACCAATGCATTTTGCAATGCTATCGGTATACCCGTCACCAGACATTTTGTGAACACATTCATGCGCAGTTTAAGCTCATTGCGTGCAAGGCGGAAGCATGGATTCTTGAAAAACGCAAAAACTATGCTGCCGAGTGCTGATATTCCCTGGGAAATAATCGTCGCAAGTGCTGCACCCTGCACATCCATCTGAAACACAACTACGAACAACAGATCGAGAACAACGTTGATAATACTTGCAACTATCAGAAAAATGAGCGGCGTGCGGGCATCTCCCAGAGATCGCAGCACGGCATTGATCCAGTTATAAGCAGCCACTGCCACAGTACCCATGCAGGCTATCTGCATATATCCCACAGCATCCTGCAAGAGCGTTCCGGGAGTGTCCAGCAAGCGCAGAAGCGGCTCTGCACAAAGTGTAGAAACAACAGTGATAACCACACCAAGTGCAAGCAACGCATAAGCGGAATTAGCTATAAGCTGCTTTACAGAACTGATATCCTTTGCTCCGAATCGCTGAGCAATAAGTATTCCCGCACCGGTTGCAAGTCCGATGCACAAAGTATAGAAAAGATATGTAATGGAACCTGTACATCCCACGGCAGCAAGCTTATCACTGCCGAGATATTTTCCGACTATCGCCGAATCCACAACATTATATAGCTGCTGAAAAAGGTTGCCAAGCAGCAGCGGAAGTGTAAATCTGATGATATGACCAAGCTCGCTGCCCTCGGTCATGCTTCTTGTATATGACGCCATAGTTACCTCTCACTTTTTATTTAACCGAAATGATTATAGCACCGCAAATATAAATTTTCAACCCTTTTTCAGAAATTGTTTAAAAAACGTCATATACCACAAAAAAAGCCGCCGTAAAATGCGATATACCGCAATTTTCACGACGGCTATTTATATTTTATAATCCACAGCCATGATATACTTTTTCGTACATCTTATCACGGACAAAAATGAACTGTTCTTCGGTGAGAGCGGACGGCGCAGACATGATCACTAACGGCAGAGGATGCTCGTCCTCGCCCATAGCTGGCTGTATATATTCATAGCTGTTCAGCACAAAGCCGAGACGTTCGTAAAACGATATCCTGCGTGCTGCGATATCACTATCCTGTGGCGGCTCTGCCTCGAGAAGATACGGTCGTCCATCCGCAATGCGGGAAAGCTCCGACATTAGCGCCGCACCTATTCCCTGTCCACGCAGATGAGGCTGCACAGCGAAATGCTCAATGTATATGAAGCTACCGAAATCCCAGAAATCCATAACGCCGCCGAGCTTACCATCGGGATGATACACCATGCTGCGGAATTCAGGATTATGATATTCCGAAAGGAAGCCTGCTTTATCCCAGCGTTCATCGGACGGAAAGGAAGTCTCCACAAGTTTCCACACCTGCTCAAATACCGCTTCTTCTATCATATTAGCTTTGCTGTATATAGTTATATCCTTCATAATGCACCTCTCCTACAGTACAAGTATACCACATCTGTCTGCTTTATTTCAAGTGCTTTTGTAATTATGTACAGGCAGCTTCAAATAAACTAGGTGCGGGAGGGATTGATATGTTTGAATTATTTATTAAACTCGCACTTGAAGATCTGCTGTTTTTTGGTCTGCACATGGATAACAGGAACATGTTTCCGAAGCAGCTCAGCAAAAAAGAGGAAGCCGAGGTTATAGCTGCAGTTGCAGGCGGAGACATATCCGCCCGTGATAAGCTTATAGAACACAATCTGCGACTAGTTGCTTACATAGTCAACAAAAACTACCCAGAATCCAACGAACAGGATGATCTGATCTCCATAGGAACCATTGGTCTCATCCGTGCTGCAGAAACGTTTGACTACAGTAAGGGACATCATTTTTCCACTTATGCTTCTAAGTGTATAGATAATCAGATCAAGATGTATTTCCGAAAGATAAAGCACCAGCTCACAGAGGTGTCCATCAGCGACCCGATTGATTCGGATGCCGAGGGCAACGCACTCACCCTTGCAGACATCTGCAGCTCAGACATCAACGTCGAGGAGGATGTCATGCTGAAGATAAACTCCGAGAAGCTGTACCGTTTTATTGAAGAGGAGCTGGACGACCGTGAGCGTGAGATCATCGCAAAACGCTACGGTATTCCCGACAAGGACGGGCGTGTCTGCAAGCCGCTTGCTCAGCGGGAGATCGCTAAGGAGCTGGGGATATCGCGGTCGTATATATCAAGGATAGAGAAAAGAGCATTGGAGAAGCTCAGGGGGAGGTTTGGGTGAAGTAATGGGCATCGCTGAAACGATGCCCGTTAAATCGGACCACTTATCACCCAAAGTGCACTGACAGCCTAATCTGGCAGACAAGAACATTAGTGTGACAATACTGATTCTCAGTTTGCTGATAGCACTTTCTTATGCTTTCGGCTCATGATCATAAAGAAACCAACGCAAAAAACGATCTGCACAACAGTTGATATCGGGGTGGCAAGTCCTATGCGGAACAAGGACACCGGCACAATTTTGCTCATTATCCAGGAAACGGGCAGACGTACGCAGATACCGCCAATGATACCCTGAAGCATAACGAAGGTGGTATTGCCGCAGCCGTTGAAATAGCCGATAAAGCAGAACAGGAACGATGTCAGGATGCAGTCAAAGGCATAGGCTTTCAGATATTCTGCGGCAGGCAGAATGATCTCAGCATCCTTTGCGAAAATATTAGCAAGCAGATCGCCGTGGAAGAAAGTTATGTATCCCATCACTATACCTATTGCCAAAGAGGATGCGATACCGCACAATAAAGCTTTTTTTGCACGCTCAGGCTTGGCTGCACCGATATTCTGTGCCACGAATGCAGACATCGACTGCATGAATGCGGACGGAACCAGCATGATAAATACAACTACCTTTTCTGCCACACCAACGCCTGCCGATTCGATCAATCCGATATCATTAACGATCGCAATGATCACAAGAAATGAAAAGCTGACCAACAGATCCTGAAGAGCAATGGGAGCACCAAGCTTCAGGGTCTTTTTTATATATTTACCGTTTGGTCTGATACTTTTTAAAGAAAAGTCAAATGGCAGTTCTTTTTTTCGGATGATAATGAGCGAGATAAACACACTTATCGCCTGTGCAGCCATTGTTGCTACAGCAGCACCTGCAGCACCCATATCGAAAACAGCTACAAGCAGCAGATCACCCAGAATATTGAATACACACGCTATCGCTACCGTGATAAGCGGCATCTTCGAGTCACCGATACCTCTGAAGATACTTCCCAACAGGTTATATGCAACGATGAATATCGTTCCTGCAGAGCAGATAACAACATATAACACAGTATCATCAAAAGCTTCTGTCGGGGCGTGCATAAGTCGGGTGAATGCAGGAGCCGCAAATAACATAGCAGCTGTAACCAGAACAGCAAAAATACCGAACATACATATACCGCTGCCGATGATCCTTCCAGCCTCACCTCTCTCTTTTTCACCTATTTTCCTGCCCACGAAAATTGTAAGACCCATAGCAAGTCCTGTTATAACTACCGTAAGCGTCTGCATGATATGACTGCCTGTGGATACAGCTGAAACATAGACATCCGCGAGGTCGCCGCCGAACTGACCCACAACAAGCAGGTCAACAGCACCGTACATCGCTTGTAAAAACATTGCCAGCAGAACGGGCAGTGCAAAACGTATCAGCGGCGAGAAAATTCGTCCCTCTGTAAAGCTTTGCGAGTTATTCATTTTTATATGCCTCCTGAGCTGAAATAATCCGACAAACCTTGTAATTATAGCACATTTCAGAGAAAAAGTCAATCATTTTATCAAATAACGGCTGCTTTATTGAGTATGATGATATAATAGGTTTACGATCGTGATGCTACGATATGCCTCTTTTATTCAAGAGCAAAGGACTTGAGCATACCGTTTCCATCGCCCCTGAATGTAAGATATATCGCATTTACTCCGTCTGGGATATCGACCTGTACACTGTATGTTTCCCACACATTGCTGAGCTCTACAGATATCTTTGCAAGAATGTCGCCATCCCACTTTGTACGGACCTCGTAAACACCTTTTGCATAGCCTCTTGCAGTGACCCAAAACCTGCTGACTCCCTTGCATTCAAAATACTTGAAGCCTGCGGTAGCACCATTCGTGATATTTCCTATGTAGCCGGTATCCTCATCTCCGTCCCTGCCATCCTGCATTACTCTGGGTGCTCCCTCCTCTCCGACATAAAGCGAGTGCTTTTCGGTAAACAGGTTGCAGGCGAGATAGGCGGGATATTCGCCCTTGCCCGCAAGCGGAGTTCCCGTGCCTGCGTATTCGTCAGCCTTTTCGCTCTGGGAAAGTCCCAGCTTTGCCGCCATTACGGTGTTTATTCCCACGCCTGTTCCAACTGCCAGAGCTATCATAAGAAGCTGTAACGGATAGACGATGGAAAGGGCGGTAAGTCCCGATTCGGAATACCGTCCCACAAACACGCTGTCGATAATGTTATAAAGCGCCTGAATAAGCTGTGCGAGCATTACGGGCGGCGCCATTCTGAAAAGTATCCTGCTTATCTTTTCAGTGCCGAAATAATCGCTGTGCTGTCTGATATCCTGCATACTACACCTCGTCTGTGAGGGCGTTGCCCAGCACCCTGTCATATTCGCACAAAAGCTCCGTCATGAGCCGTATTTTATCATAGCCCATCGCCTTTACCGCCCTTTCCTCCACGGTGTTGATGGAGGAAAGCAGGGGCTTTGCATAGGCTGTCCCCTTGTCGGTGAAGATATAAGCCTTTTCACGACCTGTGCCGTTTTCGGCGGAGTCGCAGAGATAACCGTTTTTCAGCATACTGCCTATCACATTGTTGATGGTCTGCTTCGGGATAAGATAGCTGTCGCATATCATTTTCTGCGTGCAGTAGCCGTTGTCACGGATAGAATATAATACAAGCATTTCGTTGTAGCTGATGCCATGCTTCTTAGACCATGCGGAATACACCCCAGGGAATTTTATTATCGCACGGTCAACATCGTTCAGAAGCTGATGTGTTTTTCTGTTCATAGTCGCCCTCCATAGTCCCATTTGGGACTTATTTATTATACTGCATAAGGGCGGATTTGTCAATAGGAAAACAATTTCGGCGGAGATATCTCACTCCGCCGATGTTTCTTGTTCGTACATTTTACGCTCACTCTTCTGTCAAACGAACACACTCACTATTCAGATATCCATAAAACTGCTCATGCAAGGCTCTCATTTCATCAGGTGCG
>JAZSGG010000038.1:0-49196 GCA_045532595.1 Oscillospiraceae bacterium
CTCCGTTGCAACGGTGAGTATACATACCGTATCACAAACCCGGTTCTGTTCTATACAAATGTATGCGGTAACGTTCCGGATGTTTACCGCAGAAATACACTCGACAGCACACTGAAGTCTGAAGTCGTTACTGCGCTTCAGCCTGCGCTCGGCAAGATCTCCGAACTCGGCGTAAGACCCAGCGGTCTGCCTGCACATACTCTCGAGATCTGCGATGCTCTTAATGAGATCCTCTCCAAGAAGTGGGGCGATCTCCGTGGACTGCACATTGAGTCCTTCAACATGAATCCTCCCACACTGTCCAAGGAAGATCAGGCGATGATCACCGATCTGCAGCGCAAGGCAGTATATCGCAATGCTGATATGGGTATGGCTCATCTTGTTGAGTCTCAGGGCGATGCAATGAAGATCGCAGCAGGCAATCAGGGCGGCGCTATGATGGGCTTCATGGACATGAACATGGCTCAGCAGGCAGGCGGCTTCAATGCACAGAATATGATGGCAATGCAGCAACAGCAGGCTATGGCTCAGCAGCAGATGGCAGCTGCAGCACCTGCGCCTCAGGCTGCTCCCGCAGCTCCTGCGGCTAACACATGGAAGTGCAGCTGCGGTACAGATAACACAGGCAAGTTCTGTGCTAACTGCGGCACACCCAAGCCCGCTGACACCAACTTCTGGAGCTGCTCCTGCGGCGCACAGAACAAGGGCAAGTTCTGCGCTGAGTGCGGCAAGCCCAAGCCTGCAGGCGCACCTCTCTACAAGTGCGACAAGTGCGGCTGGGAACCCGAGGATCCCAAGAATCCTCCTAAGTTCTGCCCCGAGTGCGGCGATCCCTTTGATGCTGACGACATCGTTTAATCCGTAGCAATGAGCCTCTCCCGAATCAGGGAGAGGCTTTTTTCGCATTATGATATATTTCTGCCGACTTTTGTCGGCAGTTTTTGCTTTTGTTTGTGTTGACAAACCTATGTGTTTGTGATAAAATATCAGAAGAAATAAAGCTCACCACTCCTGCAGAATGCTCGGAGTGGCGTTTGTGCGTACAGAAAAAAGGAGAAGAACATGTCCGTTTTTGATATTTTCAAGAAGCTTGAGGGCGATCGTGCGGCCGAGCCGACAGGCGCAGTCGAGTTCATCATTGCAGGTCTCGGAAACCCGGGCACCGAATACGAGAATACCCGCCACAACATCGGTTTTATGACGATAGACACCCTTTGCGAGAAGCATAAGCTCAATTGCAAGAAGATACGCTTCAAGTCCCTCACATGTGACGCCATGATAGGCGGTAAGCGCTGCCTCATTATGAAGCCGACTACCTTCATGAATAAGAGCGGCGAGGCTGTCACCGAGGCCATGAGCTTCTATAAGATACCGCCCGAGCGCACCCTCATAGTATACGATGATATCTCTCTTGAACCCGGAAAGCTCCGTATCCGCAGAAAGGGAAGCGATGGCGGTCATAACGGTATGAAGAACATCATCTATCTTTCGGGCAAGGATACCTTTCCCCGCATAAAGATGGGAGTCGGCGCAAAGCCTCATCCCGATTACAATCTCGCCGACTGGGTGCTGGGTCACTTCAAGAAAGAGGACGGCGATGCTCTTACCGCCTGCATGAACAATGCCTGCGAAAGCATAGAATTGATAGTGCAGGATAAAATGACCGAAGCCATGAATAAATTCAACTCCTGATAACAGAGGTCTACAATGGAATTCTTTCTTAATGCCGCCCGTCAGAACAAGGATTTTGGCAGGCTGTGCAGATATATTGATGAGCATAACCCTCTGCCCGCCCTTGTGACGGGTCTTTCCCATATCCACAAGGCGCATTATATCAGCGCTCTGCTGTCAAGGGAAGAGCTGCTGCCTATCCTTGTCGTAGCAGAGAGCGAAGGAGAGGCTCAGAAGCTCTGCCTTGATGTCAACGCAATGTGCGGCAGCGAAAAAGCGTTGCTTTATCCCGCAAAGGAGCTTGCTCTGGGTAATTACGAAGCAGCCTCCCGTGAATACGAGCATAAGCGTATCTATGCGCTGAATGCCATGCTTGAGGGCAGATGCAGCGTTGTTATCTGCTCACCCGAAGCCGCAGGTCAGCTTACCATCCCTCCTGAGGAGCTTCAGAAACGCACTATAAAGCTTTCCGTTGACGAGGATATACCACAGGATGAGCTGATACAGAAGTTCATTTCCGCAGGCTACAGCCGCTGCGATATGATAGAGGGCGCAGGTCAGTTTTCAGTGCGTGGCGGGATCATAGATGTGTATCCGCCAAGCGCTGCCATGCCTTACCGTATCGAACTCTGGGGAGATACTATCGACAGCATATCCGCATTCGATACCGAAACCCAGCGAAGAACAGAGGATCTTGAGTCTGTAAGTATCTCTCCCGCAGGTGAAACACTATTCAATAACAAGGATGAGCTTTGTGAAAAGATCGAAGCTATTGCAAAGAAGCTAAGGGGTAAATACGCCGAAGGCGCAAAGGAAAAGCTTACCGATGATGTGAACAAGCTGCGCAGCGGAGTTGATCTCCACAGCTATGATAAGTATTTTCCGCTTTGCTATAGCAGTGAGGCAACCGTTTTTGATTACGCAAATGCTGTTTTCATCTGCGAGAATGTGACTGTAAGGGAAGTTTACCGAAGCACTGCACTTCAGCACAACGAAGATATCAAGATACTTTTAGAGGATCACCACCTCTGTAAGGGTCTTGACCGTTATATATTATCAAAAGGTGAATTTACAGCAGAGCTTGAAGCCCGTGCCGCAGTGTATTTCGACACATTCCTGCGTGGCGGCGACCTGAAGCTAGGCGTTATCATAGATCATCAGGGAGCGATACAGACATCCCCCTGGAGCGGCGAATACAAGCTGCTGGAGGATGAGCTGCGTGGCTATCTGTCCCGTGGCTTCAGCTGCATAGTTTATGCAGGCACCGAAAAGAGCGCAAAGACTCTCACCGATGACCTTATCGACGATGGCTTTGCCGCTATATATAACCAGTCTCCCTTTGAGCCTCTGGCTAAGAAGATAATCGTGACCCCCGGTACTCTTACTGCGGGTATCGAGTACGTCAATGATAAGCTTGCTGTGTTCACTCACACGGCTGTTCATGCTGCAAGAAAGCGCCTGCCCAAGAAGAAAAAGGGCGAGGAGATACGTTCCCTTGCCGATATCTCCATTGGTGATCTCGTGGTGCATTATTCCCACGGAATCGGCGTTTTCGACGGCGTTCACAAGATAGAGAATCAGGGCGTTGCAAAGGACTATATCCGCATCCGCTATGCAGGAAAGGATGTTCTGCACGTTCCCGTAACACAGCTTGATCTTGTTTCCCGCTATATCGGTACAGGCGACGCTTCTACAGTAAAGCTGAACAAGCTGAATTCCGAGCAGTGGCAGCGTTCCAAGGCAAAAGCAAAGGCTGCCGCAAAGGAGATGGCGTCCGAGCTTATCGAGCTATACGCCAAGCGCATGAAGAGCAAGGGCTTCGAATTCCCCGAGGATGACTCCATGCAGGAGGATTTTGAAGCGCACTTCAGCTATATTGAGACAGATTCCCAGCTGCGCTGCATCGATGAGATAAAGGCTGATATGCAGAAGCCTGTTCCCATGGAGCGACTTCTCTGCGGCGATGTAGGCTTCGGAAAGACCGAGGTCGCACTGCGTGCTGCATTTAAGTGCATCGAAGCAGGCAAGCAGTGTGCCATCCTAGTTCCCACAACAGTTCTTGCATGGCAGCATTTCCAGACCGCCTGCGCACGAATGGAAGCTTTCCCTGTGAATGTGGCGCTTCTTTCACGACACAAATCTCCTGCAGAGCAGCGTGAGATACTCAGGGGTCTTAAAAGCGGCAGGGTAGACCTTCTTATCGGCACACACCGCATCATTCAGGATGATATACAGTTCAAGGATCTCGGTCTTGCGATAATTGATGAGGAGCAGCGCTTCGGTGTTGCCCATAAGGAGAAATTCAAGGAAGCGTTTGCAGGCGTGGATGTGCTGACGCTTTCTGCGACACCTATCCCCAGAACACTGAACATGGCAATGAGCGGAATCCGTGACATGAGCGTGCTTGACGAGCCGCCGCAGGACAGACAGCCGATATCCACCTATGTCATGGAGCATGATCTCGGCGTTATCGCACAGGCAATATTGAAGGAGATGCGCCGCAACGGTCAGGCGTATTATATCCACAACCGCATCGAGTCCATATATGGCTGCGCAGAATCACTTAAAAAGCTGATTCCCGAAGCACGCATCGGCGTTGCCCACGGCAAGATGAGTGAGGAGCAGATACTTGAGATATGGCGTCAGCTGCTGGACGGCGAGCTTGATGTACTCGTCTGCACGACCATCATTGAAACAGGCGTTGATGTGCCTAACGTCAATACGCTCATCATAGAAAACGCCGATCACATGGGACTTGCACAGCTGCATCAGCTGAGAGGTCGTGTCGGCAGAACAAACAAGCGTGCCTATGCGTACTTCACCTTCAAGCGTGGCAAGGTGCTGACAGAGATAGCGCAGAAGCGCCTTGACGCCATCCGTGAGTTCACGCAGTTCGGCAGCGGTTTCAGAATAGCACTGCGTGACCTCGAAATAAGAGGTGCGGGAAATATTCTCGGCGCAAGCCAGTCAGGTCACCTTGCGAATGTCGGATACGATATGTATCTTCAGCTGCTGGGCGAGGCTGTCAGGGAAGAGCAGGGCGAGGTGGATGTTCATAAGGAAGAATGCCTTGTAGATATCCGCATCGACGCATATATCCCCGAAAGCTATATCTCCAATCAGGCTCAGCGTGTGGATTGCTACCGCAAGATAGCCCGCATCCAGACCGAGGAGGACAGCTACGATATAACGGATGAGCTTATCGACCGTTACGGAGAGCCGCCGAAGTCTGTACTAGGTCTCATTGATGTTGCAAGACTTAGAAATATGGCACAGGCTGTTGATATCACCGAGATAGCGCAGAACGATGATGTAATAAAATTCTATATCTCAAAGTTCGATATGCAGAGGATAGCAAACGTTTCCGATTCGGTCGGAAGCAGGATGCAGCTTGAAACTATGGGCAGAGCGCACATTGCCGTGAAGCTCGGCAAGGGCGACAAGCCTCTTGAGGTGATGCGTAACGTGATTACCGCAATGAATGCGAAATAACAAAATAACGGGATGCTAATTTCAGCATCCCGTTTGCGCTTTATTTGATTTCCCTGATAACTGTCAGACACTGTTCAGACATCCGTCCGACAAGCTCTGCAGCTTCTTCCACTGGGATCTTCTTATCACCGTAGTACCATTCACTGAACAGTGCGAGAAAACCGCCTGCCATATACGCCGCAACATAAACATGTTTATTACTGAGTCCCACAGGCAGGGAAACAAACAGATTTTCAGCAGAAGCTTTGATAGCGTTGCGGAGCCTGCTGCTGAGGATCCCTCTTGTATCCAGCTTGAGCAGATTGAAATATGTATCGAATTCCGTTGATACCAGCTTGTTGAAGCTAATGAAAAGAGTCTTTACGCTTTTGGAGTAGTCATTATGATCGAACCCCTCCAGCATATCAGTCATAGCCTGCACGAGATCGGCTTCTATTTCATCCAGAATATCTGTCAGACTGCGGTAATGAGTATAGAAGGTGCGCCTGTTGACGTTAGCAGCAGCAGTAAGCTCGCTGATGCTGATCTCATCAAGCGCTTTGGTCTCCATCAGTATGAAAAGGGAATTGCGGATGGCTTTTTTTGTTCGTATAACACGTTTGTCGGTGTTATGTCGTAGATTGGTATTCATTATATGATCCTCGCTGCACCATATTTTTACATATCCATTATATAATAAAATAGATTTTCTGTCAAGTGCCGTCGTAAAATGATTGCTCACATAATACTTGACTACTTTTCACATTTGTGATACAATATATTCTGTACGATTTATTTCAAAAGGAGAATCACCATGACAAAAATAGACGTTTTTTCAGGTTTTTTAGGCGCAGGTAAGACTACTCTTATCAAGAAGCTTCTCAGTGAAGCTTACAGCGGTGAAAAGCTCGTTCTTATCGAGAACGAATTCGGCGAGATCGGTATTGACGGCGGATTTATGAAGGATGCAGGCATTCAGGTCACTGAGATGAATCAGGGCTGCATCTGCTGCTCTCTTGTAGGAGATTTCGGTAAGGCACTGGCTCAGGTCCTTGAACAGTACAAGCCCGATCGCATCCTTATCGAGCCTTCGGGAGTAGGCAAGCTTTCCGATGTCATCAAGGCTGTTATGGATGTAAACAGCGAGGATATCCAGCTCAACTGCTGCACAACAGTTGCCGACGCATCCAAGATAAAGATGTATATGAAGAATTTCGGTGAGTTCTACAAGAATCAGATCGAGTCTGCAAAGACCATCGTTCTCAGCCGTTCCCAGAAGCTCTCCGAGGAGAAGCTCGCTGCCGCTGTTGAGATGATAAAGGAGCTTAACGACAAGGCTACCATCGTGACAACTCCCTGGGTTGATATCAACGGCAAGCAGATCCTTGAAGCTATGGAAGCTCAGGATAAGTTTGCAGAGCAGTTGCTTGACAGCGAGGATATCTGCCCCGTGTGCGGTCATTCCCACGAGCATGAGCATCACCACCATCATGAGGACGGCGAGGAGTGCCACTGCCACGATCATGACCACGAGCATGAGCATCATCACCACCATCACGAGCATGGCGAGGAATGCACCTGTGGCTGTCACGATCATGACCATGACCATCACCATCATCACCACCACGCTGATGAAGTGTTCAGCACCTTCGGCGTTGAAACTGCAAAGAAGTTCACAAAGGAAGAGCTTGAAGCAGCACTTTCCAAGCTGTCCGATGAGGAATACGGCGCTGTTCTGCGTGCAAAGGGCATCGTAGCAGGCGACGGCGTATGGTATCACTTTGACTTCGTTCCCGAGGAATTTGAGGTACGCACAGGCTCCGCAGATGTAACAGGCAGAATGTGCGTTATCGGCGCAAAGCTGGAAGAAGCAAAGATCAAGGCGCTGTTCGGCGTTTAATTCAAGAGGTGCAAAATGGAATTACCCGTATTTCTTATAACAGGCTTTCTCGAGAGCGGAAAGACCTCATTTATCCTTGACACCATTCAGGACAGGCAGTTCAACAGGGGCAAAAAGACCCTGATAATCGCCTGCGAGGACGGCGAGGTCGAGTATGAGGAAAAGATCCTGAAGTCCGCAAAGGCAGTTGTGGAGTTCGTTGAGGACGAGGACGACTTCAACGAGGAGTATCTCAATGCGCTTGTTGCAAAGCACAAGCCTTCTCAGATACTCATCGAGTTCAACGGAATGTGGAGCCTCCGTAACATGGCTGTAAAGGCTCCTAAGGACTGGATGTTCTATCAGATATTCATGTTCATGGATCACTCCCGATTTGATGTTTATATGAACAATATGCGTCAGCTTCTTTCCGATAATATCGCTGTTGCTGATATACTTGTATTCAACCGCTGTGATAAGGATAAGATAGATAAGAAGCGCCTGCGCAGAACAACAAAGGCTCTCAATCCCCGTATCGAGATGATGTTCGAATACAACGACGGCACTGTAGAACAGGGCTTCCAGGGCGAGGATGAGATGCCGTTTGATGTAAACGCAGATCCCATCGATGTTATCCACGACGACTTCGGTCTGTGGTACATTGACATCATGAGCAATGCAGCACGTTACAAGGGCAAGAATGTCCGTGTAAGAGGCATGGTATATCGTGCTTCCAATATCCCCGATGGCTATTTCGTTATCTCACGCCGTGCAATGACCTGCTGCGCTGATGATATCGCAGTTATCGGAATCCTTGTAAAGTCTCCCGAGGGAAAGAAGTTCCCGAACGGCGAGTGGGTAGAGGTCTGCGGCAATGTTATTGCCGAAAAACACGACGCATACAAGGGACAGGGTCCTGTTATCGTTGCTGATGCCATCGTTCCCACCGAAAAGGCAGAGAGCGAGCTTGTTTACTTCAATTGATATCATATTGCGGCGAGTTCTCTTGCCGCAATGTTTTTAGGAGATACTATGAATGAAAAACTTTTCACAGTCCGCCTTTCCGCAGATGGCACTGCAGTAGAGATACTGGATCAGACTCTGCTGCCAAACACGATAAAATATCTCTCGCTCACCAAAGCAGAGGATATATGGGAGGCTATTTTCAGGCTGCGTGTCCGTGGCGCTCCCGCAATCGGCGTCTGCGCAGGATTTGGTATGTATATACTTGCACAGCAGATTCCCGATGAGGACTACGACGTGTTCCTGTCCGAGCTTCAAAGGGCAGGAGAATACCTCAATTCCTCACGACCAACGGCAGTAAACCTCAGCTTTGCAGTAAAGCGGATGCTTACTGTCGTGCATAATAATACCGGACTCGTGAAGTCAGAGCTTCTGCCGCTGCTTCATGCAGAGTGCATGGCTATCTATAACGAGGACAGAGCCATGTGCCGTGCCATATCCGAAAACGGTCTGAGCCTTGTAAAGAGCGGCGACGGCATACTCACTCACTGTAACGCAGGCGCTCTTGCCGCTACCGAATACGGCACAGGCCTCGGTACACTGCTTCTCGGCAAGGAAATGGGATATGAGTTCAAGGTATACTCTGACGAGACAAGACCGCTGCTTCAGGGTGCAAG
The DNA here is from genome assembly GCA_045532595.1 of Oscillospiraceae bacterium. Taxonomy (GTDB): domain Bacteria; phylum Bacillota; class Clostridia; order Oscillospirales; family Ruminococcaceae; genus CAG-115. The sequence continues at coordinate 8,662 of JAZSGG010000038.1, forward strand.
ACTCACATCCTTTGAGCTTAATCACGCGGGCATAGATGTTACTCTGATATGCGATAATGCAGCATCTCTGTTAATGAAACAGGGAAAGATAAACGCCTGCTTCGTCGGCTGCGACAGAGTAGCGGCAAACGGCGACACTGCAAACAAGATAGGCACCCGCTCCGTTGCGATAAACGCAAAATATCATGGCATACCGTTCTATGTGTTCTGCCCCTCGTCAACGATTGATTTCAATTGCAAGTCAGGCGATGAGATAGTCATCGAGGAACGCAGTGGTGACGAAATAAAGACGATGTTCTTTGAAAATCCCGTTGCCGAGCCTGAAGTAAAGTGCTTCAATCCCGCCTTTGACGTAACAGACGCAGAACTTATCACTGCGATAATCACCGAAAAGGGAATAGCACGCTATCCTTATACCGAGAGCCTTGCAAAGCTGTTCCTTTAAGCAACAAGACGTTGCTTGACTATACATACGAAATAGATTATAATAATAGCATGGCGGTGAAGATATGATAAAAGACGATCGTTTTGACGGCGGCAGACCCTTTGACTGGGGCAAGACCTCCGAGGATTATGCAAAATTCCGTGATATATATCCACCTGCTTTTTATGAGAAGCTCATTTCACTTGGGCTTTACGAGAAAAACACAAGCGTACTGGATATAGGCACTGGCACAGCAGTTCTGCCGAGAGCGCTGTATAACACAGGCGTGAATTTCACAGGAACAGACCTTTCAGCCGAGCAGATAGAGCAGGCAAAGCGCATCTGCTCCGAAAACGGCATGGAAATAGAGCTGAGAGTCGGCGGTGCAGAGCAGCAGCTTTTTCCCAACAACAGCTTTGATGTAATAACCGCCTGCCAGTGCTACTGGTATTTCGATCATGCAAAGGCGGCAGAATCCCTTTACGCCCAGCTGAAACCGCAGGGCAGACTCGCATTCATCGTAATGAACTGGCTGCCTTTTGAGGACGAGATCGCCGCTGCCAGCGAGGAAATGGTGCTGAAATACAATCCCACCTGGAACGGCTGCGGCTTTACACGAAGCCTTATCGAAGCACCGCAGGAGTACCTCTCGCATTTCACAGTAGAATGTCAGGAGCAGCTTGATGTCCGTGTTCCGTTCACCCGTGAAAGCTGGCACGGCAGAATGAAAGCCTGCAGGGGAGTGGGCGCAAGCCTCGACGCCGAGGCGCTCTCTGCCTTTGATAAGGAACATTCCAAAATGCTTCAGCAATTCCCCGAAAGCTTTGAAATACTGCACTACGCTGCAATAACTATACTTAGATCAGATAAGGAGTAACCCATGAAACTCAGATTCTACAACGCAAAGATCATGCCCATGACCGATGACCGCATCATCAACGGCGAGCTTCACACAGACGGCGGCAAAATAACCTATGTGGGAGCATCAAAAGGGGATAACGGCAGCTTCGACCGTGAGATAGACCTCAGCGGCAAGCTTATCATTCCCGGATTCAAGAACGCCCACACCCACGGTGCTATGACATTCCTCCGCTCCTTTGCGGATGATCTGCCCCTGAATGACTGGCTCTATAATCAGGTGTTCCCCCACGAAGCAAAGCTTACTGAGGAAGCTATCTATGTTTTCACACAGCTTGCAAATATGGAGTACCTCACCAGTGGTATCACATCTTCCTTCGATATGTATTTCAAGCTGGACAGCTACGCAAAGGCTAACACAGATATGGGCTACAGAACTGTTCTCTGCGGCTCTATAAACGATTTCGGCGGCACTGTTGAGGGCATTGAGGAGGAGTACAACAAGTTCAACTCCCTGCATGAGCTTGTATCTTATCAGCTCGGCTTCCACGCAGAGTACACCACTAAGCGTGAGACATTAGAGGGCATGGCGGCTCTCTCTCAGAAATACAAAGCGCCCATGTATACCCACAACAGTGAAACAAAGTCTGAGGTCGAGGGCTGTATTGAGCGCTACGGCATGACTCCCACTCAGCTTTTCGATAAGCTCGGAATGCTTGAATACGGCGGCGGTGGCTTCCACTGCGTATGGTTTGACGAAAAGGATATGGAGATATACCGTGACAAGGGTCTGTGGATGGTGACAAATCCCTCCTCCAATCTGAAGCTTGCCAGCGGTATCGCTCCGATATGCGATATGAAGCGCCACGGCATGAAGAATTTTGCCATCGGTACAGACGGCGCAGCCTCCAACAACTGCCTTGATATGTTCCGTGAAATGTTCCTCGTTACCGCATTACAGAAGGTAAAGGAAATGGACGCATCTGCGTGTCCTGCATTCGATGTTCTCGAAATGGCGACAAAGGGCGGCGCTCATGCAATGGGTCTGAAGGACTGCGACACGCTTGCAGAGGGCAAGTGCGCAGACTTTGCCGTTATCGAGCTAAGACAGCCTAATATGCAGCCTATCCACAATATCGCAAAGAATCTCGTTTACTCGGGCAGCAAGCAGAACATCTGCATGACCGTCGTAAACGGACAGATACTCTACGAAAACGGCAATTTCACAACTGTTGACGCTGATGAGATATACAGCAGGGCAGAGAAGCTTGCTCGTGAGATATGCGGTTAAAATCGGAAATTTAATTCATACAATTTCCTTTAATATTTTTCTGCAGCCTGAAAATAATACTCTTGCGGGGACGAAAAGAAAAGTCCCTGAGATAATAAAAGTTATTAAGGAGAATATTATTATGGCTTCCAACAAGCAGAATAAATCCGCACTCAACAGCATCAAGATGCAGGCTGCAAGCGAGGTAGGCGTTGCACTGAACAACGGCTACAACGGCGACCTCACATCCAAGCAGGCAGGCTCCATCGGCGGCCAGATGGTAAAGGATATGATCAATTCCTATAAGCAGAACAACGGCGGCAACATGTCCTCCAACGGCTGATAACGCTGAATAACCTATAAAAAGAGACCTCCCCGCAACAGTGGGGAGGTCTTTGTGTATTATGTTTTCTCACACTCGCAACAAACTCCATTAAGATTGAGTGTGACCATAGTCAGCCTATGGCCGTATTTCTGAGATACTGTGTCATTTAATCCATCAAGCTCCGATAACTCCACATCAAAAACACGGGAGCATTTATCGCACACCATATGATAGTGGCAGTCTGTGCGGCCGTCAAAGCGATCGCTGCCATCGGCTATGCGTATCTTCAGAAGCTCACCCATCTCGCTCAGCAGATTGAGATTGCGGTACACCGTACCGAGGCTGAGGTTCGGATTATCCGCCTTGAGGGCAGTATATACCTGATCCGCAGTAGGGTGAACAGGGAACATCTTCACCTGATTAAGTATCATTTCACGCTGTTTTGAAAACTTCATACAGATCCTTTCCAATAAACATAATAGTAATTATTATCAGTATTATATCACAGTCTTTGGAGTTTGTCAATACTAACCTCAAGAAAAAATTTAAAAAGCCGCAGCAATTTTTACCATGCTGCGGCTTTTGGTTATAAGATTATGCAGATAAGACCTCCGCAGCCATCGTTGATGATGCGCTGAATAGTCTCCTGAAGCTTCATTCGTGCGTCGGTCGGCATACGGTAAAGCTTATTGTGCAGACCCTCGTTTACAAGATCATGCAGCGATTTTCCGAAGATGTTGCTTTCCCATATCTTCGTGGGATTCTCCTCAAAATCTGTCAGCAGGTAGGATACAAGCTCCTCGCTCTGCTTTTCGCTGCCCACGATAGGATTGATCTCCGTAGTGATATTGGCTGACATCATGTGGATAGAAGGTGCGCTGGCTTTCAGACGTACACCATATTTTCCGCCCTGTTTGATTATCTCAGGCTCTTCTAGACTAAGCTCCTCCATCGTAGGCAGCACGATTCCATAGCCTGTGGCTTCAACCTCGTCAAGGGCAGTCTTTACTCTGTCGTATCTGCTCTTGATGGATGCTAGCTCGATCATGCACGCCATAAGATCGCCCTCATCCGCCATTTCAAGACCCGTTGCCTCGCCCAGAATACGGAAGAAAAGGTCGCTTTTCAGCGCCACATTGATGATTCCCGCACCCGATCCGAGATCCACAGAAGAAAGGGAAGCGCTGTCGATATACTCGCATTCTGCCATCTTTTCAGCTGCGCTTCTGATGTCGCTTATGCCGTGAATATCCGCAGCAGCTTCCTTGATACACTGGAACACCGAGCGTTTCAACCAATGCTCCTTATCAAGCGAGTTTATCCACTTCGGCATTGCGATGTTTACCTCGCTTACAGGGAACTTCATCAGGATATCAGCCAGTATCTGCTTGATAGTATCCTCGTCAAGATCAAGGCAGTTCACGGGAATTACCGATGTGCCGTACTCCTGCGAGAGATTATCTGCAAGTTCCTTGCTTTCATCTGACTCGGGATGCTTACAGTTAAGCACCACCACAAAAGGCTTGTTGATCTCATTCAGCTCATTAACGATGCGCCGTTCCGCCTCTGCGTACTCCTCACGGGAAATATCTGTGATACTTCCGTCTGTGGTTACAACAATGCCGATTGTGGAATGCTCGGTGATGACCTTTCTTGTGCCGACCTCTGCCGCCATATTAAAGGGAACAGGCTCGCCGAACCAGGGTGTTGCTACCATTCTCGGCGCTTCGTTCTCAATGTAGCCGATAGCGCTGGGAATGATGTAGCCAACGCAGTCTATGAGACGAACGTTCATGTCAACGCCGTCCTCAACAGCAATCTTCACTGCCTCTTCAGGTACGAATTTCGGCTCTGTAGTCATGATGGTCTTGCCTGCGGAGGACTGCGGCAGCTCGTCGTTTGCACGTTCCCTGCGGTAGTCATCCTTGATATTCGGAATAACAAGTGTATTCATAAACTTGCTGATAAATGTGGATTTTCCCGAGCGTACAGGGCCTACAATGCCGAGATAGATATTTCCGCCCGTGCGGCGTGCGATATCGGAATAAATTGAATTGTTCATATATCATTCTCCTTTTCAGACAGACGGAATGAGTATCATACCGCAGAGCTTTTCATCAGTGTTTTCAATGTCATTTTCGGAAAGGATAGCGTTCACAGAGGTTGCATAGCGCTTTGCAATATCCCAGCTGTCCTCAGTGCCGTCAGCATAGAATATGCGCAGTGCATAGCTGTTGTCACGCATTTTAGGCTTATCCTCATGCACCTTTACGCCCTCAACGATGCTTACCATCTCCTCGTTGGCTACAGTACAGCAGAAATCCACTGCGGCTGTTATATCAAGCGTGCCATCCTGCCTGATGGAGTAGTCAGCGTCAGTGCAAGTTACCGAGAATCCCTTGATGCAATCAGCGCTGTCAATATCAGCGGAAACTATCTGCTCAAAGCTCTCCTGCTTCTCTATATGACAGGGAAGACCCTCGCTGTTTCTGCAAAGCACCTGATAGCATATCTGTCCGCTCAGCTTCACACCATCCTCAACGGGAGTGCAGCTGGTGTTGAACACCTCAGCGCAGCAGTCCCATACAGCTTCGATCTCAGAGTTTTCGCAGGCAACGCCCGATCTCAGACTGAACTGCCTGTTAATGCTGTCAGTGCTTTTGACTGCTTTAAGCTGTCGCACATCATGCTCTGTCTCATACTGCGTTGAATAAACATCGGTAGGAACGCATATCATTGTTTCCTTGCAGCAGCGTACCCTGCATACAGCAAGCATATTGCAGCCGACAATTCCGCTGTCGTTATTGCAGGTAAGTTCGCAGTTGAGGATATCGATATCAGCGGTGTGCGAATAGCCCTCATCCACACCCTGTAATTCAATTATCTGACTCACAGGGATATCAGCCGTCATCCGTTCCATATCAGCACAGCCCTGCACATCATCCTTATAGATGCCGTAAGCCGCATTTACCGTAACAACGCCCTTTACTACTGCCTTGTCAGCGATTATGCGCACTTCATTTACCTTAGCATTTGCGCAGGTGCGCATGATACAGCGGATCCCCGATGCACCTGTTTCGATCTCCTCACGCACGGAAAACTGCTTTTCCGCACTCTTGATATCACCGCAGCAGGAAAGCTCTGCTGTGCGCACCTGCAGTTCTCTCGGCATTACAGGGATCGCAGTCACACGGTCGGCGGTGATATGTATTTTTGTGCTTATAGCACCACGCACATCAATACGCCTGCCGCTTACAGCACGACAGTTGCAGTAATCTGCCCTTGAATCAAGCTTCACACAGATATTCCTATCTGTCGCCTTACCGATATCTACAGCTTTGGTGTAGGTATAGCGCTGCTCGATGCAGTGAATATTGCTGCTGCCCTCTGCAAGATAAAGCACCTTGATATCGACATTTCCGTCTATCGTAAGCTTGCTGTCGCCTGCAATTCCGTATGACATGATGCGGGGAGTAAGCCTGCAGCTGAGGATCCTGAAGATCTCAGGATAATAATCGGGAAGCACATAATCGAGCTCAACGCCCTGTTCTGCCTGTCCGTCATAAATAGTCTCACTGATACAGATAGTGTCAGCTTTGTTTCTTAATTCTTCCATCAAACATTCCTCCTCTGTTTAAAAGCTCGTATGGCTCTTTCACTGCAATATATGCTTGTATAGGCCATGTTATGATAGCACAGGAAAAAATTTTCGTACATGCAGAAAATTCGTCAAAAAACATTTGAAATAATGCTGATTTTATGGTATACTATATAATGTGTATGCATAACTCGTCTTTTGGCTGAAATAATATATAAAAACATTATTTCAGAAAGGCGGTATCATATGAGCGAACAGAACAACGAAACCATCGAAGAACAGCAGTCAGACAGGGAAGATAACGGCATAAGTGCAGCGGTCAATGCACGGCACAACATTCACTGCCTTACCATCATCGGACAGATAGAGGGGCATTATATCCTGCCACCGCAGAACAAGACAACAAAGTATGAGCATATCATGCCTGCTCTTGTGGCGATCGAAGAGGACAGGACGATTGAAGGTCTGCTCATCGTGCTGAATACTGTTGGCGGTGATGTTGAAGCGGGATTGGCAATATCCGAGCTTATCGCAGGGATGTCAAAGCCGACTGTCTCCATTGTTGTGGGCGGAGGACACTCCATCGGCGTGCCGCTTGCAGTAAGTGCAAAGGTCAGCTATATAGTCCCTTCTGCCACCATGACCATCCATCCAGTGCGCATGAATGGCATGATGCTCGGCGTTCCGCAGACTATGTCCTATTTCGAACGCATGCAGGATCGTATCACGAAATTCGTCACCGATAACAGCAACATACCTCCCGAGCGATTTAAAGAGCTTATGATGGAAAAGGATGAGCTGGTGATGGATGTCGGCACTGTGGTCAATGGTGAGACAGCTGTAAAGGAAGGTCTTATCGACAGACTCGGCGGACTTTCGGATGCAGTTGAATGCCTGTATGAGCTTATCGAAAGCCGCCCTGAAAAGCCCAAAGCGGCAAAAAGATCGTCAGTTTCCGCCAAACGCTCTGTTGGCAGACCAAAGGGAAGCACTGCCAAATCTTCAGGCACTTCCAAAAAACGAAAGATCAGCGCATCCGTTGCCCAGTTGAATGCCCGGGACTGGAGGGGCGAACGATGATGCACACAATAATTTCTCTGAGTGACATTTTTGCAGGCAGCGATAACACTGATATCATCACCGAGTTATCTGATAAAGGCTACAGGGAATATGTCACTGTAAATGGGAAAAGACACCTGCGCAGATGTTTTTCCACAGATCCGCAGGATTATCTCAGACTTCAGTAAACAGCCCACGCAAGTGGGTCTACATAGAAAAAGGGGAATAATATGGACTACATAACGGTAATAATTCAGGCGATCGTGCAGGGACTCACAGAATTCCTGCCCGTATCCAGCTCAGGACATCTTTCTGTGCTGCAGCACATCACAGGTATTGACGGCGAAGCGGCGCTCATCCTGTCGATAGTTCTGCACCTCGGAACACTGGTTGCGGTATTCGCCGCATTCTGGAAAACGATCTGGGGAATGATAAAGGAATTTTTCCTGACTATTAAGGATATCTTCACAGGAAAATTCTCCTGGAAAGGCATGAACGGTACCCGCAGGATGATGTTTATGGTGATAATCGCCACATTGGTACTCGTGCCTGTGTATTTCTTTGAGAGCTTCTTCACCTCACGTCAGGGTGATGGAGATATCGTGTTTGAGGGCGTAGCATTCCTCTTTACTGCGATGCTGCTGTTTCTTTCCGATAAATGCAGTCACGGCAAAAAGCAGGGCGAGGATATGAAGCTGCGTGACGGACTTACCGTCGGTATCTTCCAGTGTGTTGCGCTTTTCCCGGGAGTATCACGCTCAGGCACAACCACCGCCGCAGGACTTTTCTGCGGACTCAGCAAGGATACAGCAGTTACCTTCGCTTTTATACTCGGAATACCTGCAATTCTCGGCGGTAGCGTACTGGAGCTTGGCGACGCACTCGCATCCGATATGCAGCTTGACTGGTTAGCACTCGGTATCGGTTTTGTGATCTCCGCAATCGTTGGCTTCCTTGCGATAAAAATGGTAGCTTGGCTGCTCAAAAAGGACAGATTCAAGATCTTCGGTGTATACACGCTGCTGCTCGGACTTGCTTGTGTCGCAGCAGGTATGTGGGAACACATTACAGGCAACACACTGATTTCTTTGTTACAGTGATATATCAGAATTAAGAAAAGGGATGTTCAATAATGGCTGAAAAGAAAACTACATCAACAACCAGATCGACGTCTTCTCAGGGAAGCAGGACGACGAAGAATAAAGGCACAACTTCTGCCCGCAGCTCCAAAAAACTGGAGCAGGAGAAACAGCGCCTGCGTGAAGAAGCGCTCATGAAGGAAAAGGTGCGCAGACATGTCACATCAGTTATACTTTTTGCAGCAGGTATCTTCCTTACGCTCTGCGCAATAATCCCAGGCTCGGAAGGCTGGCGTCTGTTGTTTGACTTCATGCATGGTATGTTCGGATATTCCGCATATCTCATAGGTCCGTCAATGATTTACATAGCAATTCTGCTGTCAGCAGACCGCCCCAAGCGTCATATCCGCAATAATATCATCAGCCTTGTTCTGCTGGCTCTCATGGTGAGTGCTGCGGTACAGATCTTTGTAGTCGGAAGTCCCGAATCAGATGGCTTTTTCGAATTTTTCAAGGATCTTTATGTGGACGGTATGGAATTCCGTGGCGGCGGTGTGCTGGCACTGTTTGTCGGAGAGCCGTTGCTGCTGCTCGGTAAGGTAGGAGCAGGTATTATAATCATACTGCTTGCACTTGTATATTTCCTTATCGTATCTAAGCTGACCGTCGTTGATTTCCTGCATCATCTGTCTGATCCCATCAAAAAGACCAAGGATAAGGCTGTCGAGCATCACCGCCGCCGTGCTGAGGAAAAGGCTATGGCGGAGGAAGAATTCGAGCGCATGGAGCAGGAGCGTATTCTTGCTGAGATCGAAGCGGATGTTGCTAAGCAGGAGAATGCAAACAGGCTCAGCCGAATCGCCCACAGTGTGGATAAGGATGTTGAAGCGGCAAAAGCTGCTGAGATCACTCCGAATGCCACGGGACAGAACGTTCCTCAGCAGCCTGTTGAGGAAAAGAAGCCCGAACCCCGCAATATCCTTCAGGAACAGACCGAGGACAGCGAAGAATACCTCAAGGCTGTGCAGGATTTCATAATGCAGCGCAATAAGCCTATACTCGATGCTGCTGAAGCACAGGAACGTGATCCGTTAGAGGATACCGACGGCGAGCTTGTGGATATAAAAGATGCCATCAAACGCTTCAACGAGGAAACACCCAAGCCGCAGCCCGTAAAGCAGATCGTTGACGCTCCCAAGGCTGATATATCCACATCTGACGAGGCTGAGCTTCCTTTTGATATTGACGATGTAGTGCAGCAGGTCGCTCCCGTAGCGCCTATGAGCGGAAAGATACCTCAGGTCGTTGAAAAGAAGCCTGAGCCTGTCGTTCAGCCAAAGCCCACAACTGCTCCCGAAGCTAAGCCAGCCGCACCTGTTACCACTGTTCGCACAGGCAGTGAGAATCCTCAGATAAAGTTGAGTGAGGTCTACACCCTGCCGCCCGTATCACTTCTGAATCCCATTGAAAAGAAAATAGCACAGCAGGATATCGACAGTGAGATCAAGCGAAATTCCGATACCCTTGTTGAAACGCTGAAGAGCTTCGGTGTACAGACCAAGATAGTCGGTGTAAGCCGTGGCCCCTCTGTAACCCGTTACGAGCTGCAGCCTGCGCCCGGTGTAAAGATATCCAAGATCACAAACCTTGTGGATGATATCGCACTGAATCTTGCTGCTGCGGGCGTGCGTATTGAAGCGCCTATCCCGAATAAGGCTGCCGTAGGTATAGAAGTGCCGAATAAGGTAAAGGATACCGTATTCTTCCGTGAGCTTGTAGATACTCCCGATTTCAAGAAGAGCTTTGATAAGAAGCTTGAAACAGTTCTCGGTAAGGATATCAGCGGTGAGACCGTTACATGTAACGTCGCAAAGATGCCGCATCTGCTTATCGCAGGTACAACTGGTTCGGGTAAGTCTGTATGTGTAAACTCCATTATCATGAGCATCCTGATGAAGTCCACTCCCGATGAGGTACGCCTTATCATGGTCGACCCCAAGAAGGTTGAATTCATGATGTATAACGGCATTCCGCACCTGCTCATTCCTGTAGTGACAGATCCCAAGAAGGCTGCCGGCGCACTCGCATGGGCAGTTAATGAGATGCTGAACAGATACAAGATGTTCTCCGAGAACAATGTCCGTGATTTTGGCGGATATAACGAGCTTGCCGCTGACCCTGACAGCGGACTCAAGAAGATGTCCCACATCGTTATCTTTATCGACGAGTTAGCCGATCTGATGATGGCTTCTCCCAAGGATGTCGAGGACAGTATCGTACGTCTTGCACAGATGGCCCGTGCAGCAGGTATGCACCTTGTTATTGCTACACAGAGACCTACTGTTAACGTAGTAACAGGTCTTATCAAGGCAAATATCCCCAGCCGAATCGCACTGATGGTTGCGTCGCAGATGGACAGCCGTGTAATCCTCGACGGCGGCGGAGCTGAAAAGCTGCTCGGTAACGGTGATATGCTGTATATGCCTGTAGGTATGCCGAAGCCCGTCCGTGTTCAGGGCTGCTATGTCTCCGATAAGGAAGTAGAGCGCACCGTTGAGTTCATCAAGCAGACCTTTGCTGCTGAATACGATGAAAGCATCATTGAAGAGATCGAGCGCCAGACCGAGATGGTCAATGCCGCTGACAACAAGGGTGGCTCTTCGGGCGGCGGTGACGGCGATATTGACGACAGCGATGAGAAGCTTGAAGAAGCTATCGACCTCGTTGTGGAAGCAGGCATCGCCAGCACCTCCTCACTGCAGCGTGCGCTGAAGCTCGGCTACGGCAGAGCAGCACGCCTTATCGACACCATGGAGAAGATGGGCGTTGTAGGTCCCTTTGAGGGCAGCAAGCCCCGTCAGGTGCTGATGACAAAGCAGGAGTGGTACGAAAGAAAGCTCCAGCAGAAGTAATATAAACGAGCTGCTCGTTTTCGGGCAGCTCGGATAATTTTATAAAAAGAAAGGACTGTATCAGATGCCCTTTTTACCTGTATGCAAGCAGGATATGATAGACCGCGGGATAGAACAGCTTGATTTTATCGTGTTCACAGGTGATGCGTATATTGACCATCCCACATTCGGAATCGCAATAATCTCCCGCCTTATCGAGGCCGCAGGATTCACTGTCGGTGTAATAGCACAGCCTGTTTCCGATGCTGATTATAAGAAGCTCGGCAAGCCTAAGTATTGCTTTATGGTCTCAGGCGGAAATATCGACAGCATGGTGTCAAACTATACTGTTGCTCTCAAAAAGCGTAATGACGATGCCTATTCCGCAGGCGGCAGAGGAGGAAAGCGCCCGGATCGTGCGCTTACTGTATATTGTCGCAAGCTGAAGCAGCTTTACCCCGATGTAGAGATATCCATCGGCGGTCTCGAAGCCTCGCTGCGCCGCTTTGCTCATTATGACTACTGGAGCGACAGCGTTATGCCCTCTGTGCTTGTGGATACAGGCGCAGACCTGCTGATGTATGGCATGGGCGAGGTCACGCTCTCCCAGATGCTGAACAATTTCAAGGCAGGAATGAAGCTTTCCGAGATGCACGATCTTCGTGGCACATGTTATCTCACGGCGCCCGAGAATACTCCTATCGGCTCTGTACAGTGCGATTCCTACGAGATAGTATCCACAAATAAAAAAGCCTATGCAAAAGCGTGCCGCAAGCAGTATGACGAGCAGGACGAGGTATACGGCAGAACTATCGTACAGCGCCACGGAAACATGATGCTGGTACAGAATCCCCCTCAGAGAAGCGTTACTCAGTCCGAGTTTGACTACACCTATGAGCTGCCATATATGCGTGCATATCATCCCATGTATGAAAAGGAAGGCGGCGTGCCTGCTATACAGGAAGTCGAGTTCTCCATCACGCATAACCGTGGCTGCTTCGGCTTCTGTAATTTCTGTTCCATTGCGCTTCATCAGGGCAGAAGGATAGCCACACGCAGCGAGGACTCCGTCTACAACGAGGCGGTAAGGCTTTCCGAAAAGCCGAATTTTAAGGGATACATCCCCGATCTCGGCGGCCCTACCGCAAACTTCCGTCAGCCCTCCTGCGATAAGCAGGACGAGCATGGCATGTGCAAGGGCAAAAAATGCCTCGCACCCACGCCCTGCAAGAATATCAAAGCAGACCACAGCGATTATCTGAAACTGCTGCGCCGCCTGCGTTCCATAAAGCGTGTGAAGAAGATATTCATCCGCTCGGGAATACGCTATGATTATATCCTCGCCGACAAGAACACCGAGTTCCTCGACGAGCTTGTGGAGCATCATGTAAGCGGTCAGCTCAAAGTAGCGCCCGAACACGCTAGCAATAAGGTACTTGATTACATGGGCAAACCTCACATCGAGGTTTATGAGGACTTTGAGAAGAAGTTCTACGCCTCCACAAGGAAGTGCGGCAAGGAGCAGTATCTCGTACCGTACCTGATGTCTTCGCACCCTGGATGTACGCTTAATGAAGCGGTAGAGCTTGCAATCTTCCTCAAAAAGCACAATATCCGTCCTGAGCAGGTGCAGGACTTCTATCCCACGCCCGGCACTATTTCCACGGCAATGTTCTATACAGGTCTTGACCCCTACACCATGGAGCCTGTATTCGTGCCGAGAACTACCGAGGATAAAGCCATGCAGCGTGCGCTGCTGCAGTATTTCAAACCTGAGAACAAGCGCCTTGTAGAAAAGGCTCTCATCATGGCGAAGCGCCGTGATCTTATCGGCTTCGGCAAGGAATGCCTGATAGCGCCCTCCGAAAAGCAGCAGAATAACAGATCCAACAGTTCTGAAAGGAACAGACGAAACAATGTCCAAAAAACGGCGAAAGGCCCGCAAAAAAAGAAAACAGGCAAGGGAAAACGCTAAGAAGTTCTTCCTCTGGCTGTTGTTCATGATCATATTACTTGCAGCACTTGTCGTTGTAAACGAACACTGGCTTCACTGCAAATATATCCCCACCACATCCGAAATAGCAGATCTCATCGGCTTTGAAAAGCGCCCCCAAATAACGGTTGAGCAGGACGAAATATCCGTTCACTTTATAGATGTGGGGCAGGGAGATTGCGTACTCATCGATACACCCGAAAAGGATATGCTGATCGATTGCGGCGAAACAGAATACGCAGGCAGAGTAATAATGTATCTGCGCAGCTTTGGTATAACAAAGCTTGATTATGTTATTGCCTCTCATCCTCATTCCGACCACATGGGCGGAATGAGCAGGATAATGACAGCGTTTGATGTGGGAGAATTCATCATGCCCCATGTACCTGACGATATGGTACCACAGCTTGAATTCTACACCGATGCCATGGATGTGATATCTGCTAAAGGTATAACGCTTACTTATTCCGAGATCGGTAGCAGCATTCCGCTTTGTGAGGGTACTCAGCTTGATATTATCGGTCCCATTGGTTCTGGTTACAATGATCTCAACAGCTATTCTATCATTGCAAAGCTTATCAGTGGCAACCGCAGCTTCCTGTTCACAGGCGATATGGAAAAGGATGCCGAATATGTGATGGCAGGCTCGTGGCTTACAGATCTCAGTGCAGATGTGTTGAAAGTTCCACACCACGGCAGCGCATCGTCAAGCTCGGTGGAATTTGTAATGCGTGTCCATCCCGAATATGCGGTGTTCAGCGTTGGCGCAGATAATAAGTATGGTCATCCTAACAGTGATGTTGTGGCTTTCTATCGCTCCATAGGCTGCAAAACGCTCATGACGATGCACAGCGGAGATATTGTGTTCATCACAGACGGCAACGAAATAAGGTATGCAACTGCAAATGAGCGGCATACTACAGCCGCATAACAGACAAAAGGCAGGAATCAACTTCCTGCCTTGTTTTTTATTATCTTTTTGTAGTGCCTGAAGAACAGCACGTTAGATATAACCGAGGATATCGCCCAGCCTATTGGCCATGACAGCCAAATTCCCGTAGCACCGTAAACAGGGCAGAGGAAGAACGCAAACACAACACGCAGTATCAGATCTGAAAACGTGGTTATCATGAATGCATTGATGTTGCCGCTGCCACGCAGCACGCCGTCACTGTTCAGCTTCAACGCCACTGTTATAAAGAACGGCGACACGATCGTCAGGAAGTGCATTCCTGCTTCTGCGGCGTTGATATTGTTAGCGTCAGCACTATCCATGAATATGTAGATTAGCTGTTCCGCAAATATCACATAGCACAGCGAGAAAGCCACAGCTATACCTGCTGCAAGCGCAGCACCAACCTTGTATCCTTGCTTGACACGCTCAAACTGCATTGCACCTGTATTCTGTGCGGAAAAGCTTGAAACGCTGTTGCCAACTGTGGAGAAGCATGTAACCGCAAAGGTGTTAAGCTTTATCGCAGAGGAATATCCTGCCATGACGTCGATTCCGCAGGAGTTTACAAGCCCCTGTATAAAGAGATTTCCTACTGAAACAAAGCTCTGCTGCAATATGCTAGGTATGGAGAGCCTTGATATCCTAGCCAGCATATCCCACCTGAAATAGCTGAATCTCTCGCTTGGAATGCCCTTTATACGCTTTATAAGCACGATGAAAGCCAGCACAGCGCATATACCCTGACAGATGAACGTCGCCCATGCAGTACCTGGTACACCCATTCTGAACACCACAACGAAAAGGATGTCCAGCAGCACATTGCCAACCGATGATCCGATAAGGAAATACAGCGGCGTGCGTGAATCACCGAGAGACGTGAATATACCTGTGCAGATGTTGTACATCAGCATGAATATCATGCCGAGAACGTAGATGTTGAGATATGCTTCGGCATCGTCAAAGACGGCATTGTCCGTTTTCAGCAGTCTGAGGAACGGAGCGCTTGTCAGCAGTCCGAATATCGTCAGAAACACAGCCAGCACAAAGCTTGATATGATAGATGTGGATACCGCAGTTTTCATGTTGCGGTTATCCTTTGCGCCAAAGAATGTAGAAATCACCACCGAGCAGCCTATATTCATTCCCGTACCTATTGCGAGATATATCATAGTGATAGGGTAGGAGGCGCCTATAGCGGCAAGAGCATCCTTGTTTATGAAATTGCCTGCAATAACGCTGTCAGCGATGCTGTATAGCTGCTGAAAAATAACGCTCACAAGCAGCGGAACGGAGAATTTCAGCAGCAGCGGTGCGACAGCACCTTTAGTCAGATCCTTGACCATTTTTTCACCTCAATAAAAACCGTACCCTGATGGGTACGGCATTTATATTTTAACTTCTCTTTGCCTTAGCTTCAGCCTTCAGGCGGAGATCACGCTCTAAGATCACCTTGCGGATTCGGATGCTCTTGGGAGTAACCTCAACAAGCTCGTCATCCTGGATAAATTCAAGGCTCTCCTCAAGGCTCATAACCTTAGGCGGGATGAGATGCAGCGCATCATCAGAGCCGCTTGCTCTTGTATTTGTCAGATGCTTTTTCTTGCAGACATTTACAACGATATCGCCTGCCTTGGGGGATACGCCGACGATCATGCCCTCGTAAACAGGAACACCTGCACCGATAAACAGTGTACCACGCTCCTGCGCATTGAACAGACCATAAGTGATAGCATTACCGTTTTCCCATGCAACAAGAGAGCCGACAGTACGTCTGGGAATATCACCGAAATAAGGCTGATAGCTGTCAAATACGGAGTTCATGATGCCCTCGCCCTTTGTATCGGTCATGAATTCGCTTCTGTATCCGAAAAGTCCACGGGAAGGGATAAGGAACTCAAGTCTTGTACGGTTGCCTACAGGCTGCATATCAGTCATCTCGCCCTTGCGCTGTCCTATTTTCTCCATAACAGAGCCGACAGCTTCCTCAGGAACGTCAATAACAAGGCGCTCAACAGGCTCGCACTTCACACCGTCGATCTCTTTATAAAGAACTCTGGGTGTGCTTACGGAAAGCTCATAACCCTCACGGCGCATATTCTCGATAAGGATGGAAAGGTGCATCTCTCCACGGCCTGCAACATTGAATGCATCCAGTGTATCGCTGTCTGTAACACGCAGGGAAACATCCTTCAGCAGCTCACGCTGTAAGCGCTCTCTGATCTGACGGGAGGTAACGAACTTGCCCTCTCTGCCTGCAAAGGGGCTTGTATTTACAGAGAAAGTCATCTCCACAGTAGGCTCGGAGATCTTAACGAAGGGAAGAGGCTCAGGGCAGGAAACAGAAGTGATAGTCTGACCGATAGTAACGCCCTCAATACCAGAGAAGCATACGATATCGCCAACCTTAGCTTCGGTAACAGGCGCACGGTTAAGACCCTCAAACTGGTACAGTGAAACGATCTTAGACTTGAACGGCGCAGTTCTGCCAAGGTGATCGCAGACCATTACTTCCTGATTCTGCTTCATTACACCACGCTCGATGCGACCAATAGCGATACGACCAACGTACTCGTTATAGTCGATAGAAGAAACCAGCACCTGCAGCTCACCGTCAATATCTCCCTCGGGAGGATCAATATGCTCAACGATCTTATCAAACAGCGGCTTGAAATCTGTACCCATGTGATCGGGGGAGAAGGATGCAACGCCCATTCTGCCCGAACAGAAAACAACAGGACTATCAATCTGCTCCTCTGTAGCGTCAAGATCCAGCAGAAGCTCCAGCACCTCGTCAACAACTTCCTTGTTGCGGGCATCGGGACGGTCTGTCTTGTTTACAACAACGATGATCTTATGACCGAGCTCCAGTGCCTTCTGCAGCACGAAACGGGTCTGGGGCATTGTACCCTCAAAGGAATCTACCAGCAGCAGTACGCCGTTTACCATCTTCAGGATACGCTCAACCTCGCCTGAGAAATCAGCATGTCCGGGGGTATCTACGATATTGATCTTTACGCCGTTATACATACAAGCGGTGTTCTTTGCGAGAATAGTGATTCCACGCTCACGCTCGATATCATTACTGTCCATAACACGATCATTAACCACCTGATTGTCACGGAATGCGCCGCCCTGCTTGAGCATTTCATCAACAAGTGTAGTCTTGCCATGGTCAACGTGGGCGATAATAGCAATATTTCTAAGGTCCTCTCTTATCATGTTCAACATCTCTTTCTTATAAATTTTTTACCACATGATATTATACAACTTTTTCTGCAAGTCTACAAGTGCAGTAACGAAAAAACGTGGATTTAATCGTATTCAAGCGGCTTCATGGAAAGGTTTTGTGCATATTGACTATAGTTTTTCTTCTATTCGTATTCATCAGGCGCTGACATGTAGGAATACGACATTTTCCGATGATAAGACCCCATTATTTCTATAAAAACCGGTTGCAATTTAACCGAAGATGTGATACAATATACAAGTGTGAAATGCGCCTGTAGCTCAGCTGGATAGAGCAATAGCCTCCGACGCTATGTGTCGTGCGTTCGAATCGCATCAGGCGTACCAAAAGAAAGACCGTCCTTGTGGGCGGTCTTTTTTATTACATGAGCGGCGAGAATATCCGTATAACTGACCACAGCAGGCGCTTGAGAACATTCCTTTCGTATGTGTCGTCGATAGTTATCTCCTTGCAATCATCCAGTGTACTGAAAAAGTCATTTTTCATATCGGCAACAGCATCAGTTCCATACATCCAGACGCCACATTCGTAATGCAGATACAGGCTGCGGAAATCAAGATTAACTGTGCCTACAACTGCGATATTATCATCAGAAACAAAATTCTTTGCGTGTATGAATCCCGGCAGATACTCATATATCCTGACACCGCTTCTTAGCAAAGCCCGATAATACGAGCGAGTAACTGCGTGTACAGCTTTTTTATCAGGTATATGAGGCGTTATCACCCTGACATCAATACCATTCTCAGCGGCAAGCCTGAGCGCCTCCTGCATCTCGCTGTCAAGAATAAGGTAAGGAGTAGTAATATACACATAGCGTGTTGCACCATTCAGAACATTGATATATATTTTTTCGGCAATCGAACTTTCTCCGTACGGGTAACAAGCATACGGCACTGCATAACCTTCACCAATGTCGCTTATATCTGGAAAAAACGTACTTTCATCCGCATCATCAGACTGACCGCTAATATGATTCCACATTCCCAGAAACAGAGCAGTAAAGCCTGCAGCGGCTTTTCCTCTGAGCATCACAGCTGAATCCTTCCAGTAACCGTGCTTCTCAAACACGTTGATATATTCATCTGCTAAATTCATTCCGCCAGTAAAAGCCGTATAGCCGTCTATAACGATGATTTTACGATGGTCACGGTTGTTAAGCTTACTTGACCAATACGGCTTCAAGCGATTAAATACGGCGCATTTGAGGCCTTTCTGGCGCATTGTATCGGCATAGTTTCTGGGTAGTGTCATCAGGCAGCCAAGATCGTCATATATCACACGAACATCTACGCCCTCACGGACTTTACGCTCGAGAATACAAAGCACACTATCCCACATCATGCCGCTGTCGATGATGAAAAACTCCAGAAAAATGAAACGCTCTGCCTTTTCAAGTTCAGATATGAGGGTAGGGAAGAGGTTCTCACCACAGTTAAAGTATTTGATATCCGTGTCTGAAAATAAAGTGTGCATGCCATTACGACATATATATCGTGCCTGCTTCGCCGCATTCTCATTGACAGAAAGCAGTTCATCATAGACGACATCGTCGTTATCAAATAAAGATACATATTCAGCGTGCATCGGTAACTTTTCCAGTTGTTTCTTTTTGCCGTAAAACCAATAAAGCATGCATCCGAATACAGGGAATGACAGAACAACAAACACCCATATCAATTTATATCCTGGGCTGATGTCACGATTAATGATATACAGTGCTGCACAAAATCCCAGGAACAGAAAAATAAAGTACGAATAGGAAAACATTGATCCAAGCGTCCAGAACAATATGATAAGATATGACAACTGAAACAGGATCCCGACAGCACAGACAGAAATACGGCTGAACAGCACCTTATGCAGGGTAGAAAAGAACTTCATAACGCACCTTTTTTTGATTTATTATAACCTGCATAACTGAATATAAACAAAAAGGACGCTTAAAAGCGCCCTCATATTTTTTAGTTGCCCGAAGGAACGATGTAATAAACACGTTCATCAGGATTAGCAAAATTAAGCTTGTCTCGTGCTATCTCTTCGATATACTCGTCCATATTGGCGCCTTCATCAAGATAACGTTCGATAGAAGCGTTTTTCTCTTCGATAGCTTCGGTCTGCTGAACGAGTTCTTCATATTTCTGCTTATTATCCTCGATCTGCATATTAGTCGTGATAACAGAGAATACGATAAAACCTAAAAGGATAGAACATGCAATATAAGCCAATGCTTTAATAAAGCCGTGATTCTTCTTATCACTGACTTCTTCTGATCTTAACTTGAATGCCATTATTTCCCCCGATACTTTCCCCATAAGATTCTATATTTCTTTTTACATTATACACTCTTTTAGTGTTAAAATGCAATAGGGAAGAAGCACTTTTTTTGCTTCTTAAAGAAAAATCGTAGAAACGCCCAAAAGCAGCCGTAGCATTATGTGCAATTATTCCAATGGTATTCTTTATAGATGAAAAGATCTTTACGAATAAGGCTCCGATAGTAGCCGAAAATGCTCTGATAAACAGCATTTCAAGTAAAGAGATCAATCTGCCGACTGTCTGGATATACGCAAATAGACCTGCGCCAAAGCCAAGCAGTGTGTATAATCTTACGAAATTACCAAGGTACATGGAAAGCTCAAAAACGAACAGACCCGCTGCAACAAAAAAGCCGATATCGCAGATCATAACAACAAGACCGGCAGGGAACATTCTGCGGATGAACCTGAATAACTCATATACCAGACCGAAGACAAACCCGCAGAAAAAGGAAATCATAAAGCAATCAAGAATACTGAATTCCATCACGATCACCTGAATATCCTTCGGAAGATGTTGGCGTTTGTGCTGAAACTATTATACACAAGCGAAGACACACTGCCAGTCAGCGAAAAATCACCTGTTTCTGTTTCAAGCATGATTATATGCAGATCCTCGCCTTTAATGACTAGCTCTCCGAGTACAGTATTCAGCACTACTTTCGTTTCGGAAAAGCTGTCGATATCACGTACACCTGTAACTCTCAGCTTTTTTCGATCGTCCAGAATAATATTCTGCGGTAGTTTATTTTCTGGTTTATTCATAATTGACCTCCTGCGGAATGGTTTGGTATATACTATTCTGACAGGGGATCAATTATTACATATTTATACTACCTCGTAAAGTGCAGCAGCGTCTTCCTTCTTAGTATACTCCTTAACATCAAGAACCCGTACCTTTAAAGGCTTTGCACCGATGTTTATCTCAATGATGTCGCCCAATTTCACGTCATAAGAAGCACGGGCAACCTTGCCGTTTACAGTGACCTTTTCAGCGTCGCAAGCTTCGTTTGCAACTGTCCTTCTCTTGATAAGTCGAGAAACCTTAAGATATTTATCCAGTCTCATAATACCTCCGAAAATCAAAAGCGGCTGGCGAAATGCCGGCCGCTTATAATGCTTAAAATTAGTACGAATTACTCGCCAACTGCATCCTTGAGAGCTCTGCCAGCCTTGAATGCGGGAACCTTTGTAGCAGCGATCTCAATCTTAGCCTTTGTGCGGGGGTTGATACCTGTTCTAGCTGCACGCTCACGAACCTCGAATGTACCGAAACCAACGAGCTGGATGGACTCACCCTTAGCAAGTGTCTCAGTGATAGTGTCGATCATGCCTGCAATTGCCTTCTCAGTATCCTTCTTGGAAAGACCGGACTTGGATGCTACCATTGTTACTAATTCTGCCTTTGTCATAATTTTAAACCTCCAAATAATATCTATCTAACGGTCACCGACCGCTGAAAACTTGATTCATATCCTGCCAAGCAGGGAAGTAAGATCTTCATCAGTAAGGCTGTCAAGCGACTTACCTTCAGCCAAAGCCTTTTCTTCAAGTACTCTAAACATCATTATAAACCGATTTGTGGAATATGTCAAGGCTTTTTCGCCATCTATTTTCAAAATTCTGTCTAAATTACAAAATGCTAACAAAATCTTGCCCATCAGATCGGAATTCTTATTGTCATCACCTTCAGCAGCGGTCAGATCAAGTTCTTCAAGCATATTCTTTATAAGCTTTACACACTCATCAGCGCTGTTTACATTGATGCCTGCTCTTGATGTACGCTTGCATATCTTCTCTGCTCTTAACAGGGCAGGGAAGTTCTTCGGAACACTCTCCAGAGTGTCAGCGTAAGTCTCCTGATGCTTTGATTCCTTTTTAAGCTGATCCCAGTTTTTAAGCACATCCTCGCTGCCATTTACCTTGACCTCACCAAACACATGAGGATGACGGTAAACAAGCTTCTGACAGATATCATTACATACATCGTCAAAAGTAAAGTTGCCGCTTTCACGCTCTATCTGGGAATGAAAAACTATCTGTAACAGAAGATCGCCCAGCTCTTCACGAAGCATTTCGGGGCTGTTGTTATCAATACCCTCACATACCTCATAAGCTTCTTCAATCAGATCGGTGCGAATGCTCTCATGCGTCTGCACTTTATCCCAGGGACAACCGTTCTCGGAACGCAGCAGCGCCATAATTTCCAGCAGATCATCAATATTATATTTTTCCTTGAATTCAAACATTTTCAGATCTCCTAAAAAAGCATTGCGCAATACAGCGAGCCGCATTACAAAACGGCTCGCTTTACTATTCTACCCTATTTCAGCTGATTTTTCAAGCCCTTTTTGCCTTTTTTTTTGCTTTTCTGATTTAATTATCGGACTTGTACGAAAAACGCCCATCAATATTAGTAATAATCCATAAACAAATCCGCCGAAAATCACTGAAATTACAGTTACAATCGGCTGTATAAGCCGCTCCTCAATGTTGTTGTGCATCCATGCCGCACAAAATGCACATGCTGCTGCGCTAAATATGATCCTTATAAGTTCATTCGAAAGGTGTGATATTGGCGTATACCTCTTTATCAATATCATACCGGCAGCAGATACTGCTATGTTGCTGCATACGGTGGCTATCGGAGCACCTGTTATATTTATGCTTGGTATTGTAAGCAGAACAGGATTCAATACGGCTTTTATTGCTACAGCACCCACCATCAGCCATAACGGGATATGTGCTTTTCCGATAGCCTGAAAGAAGCCTGAAACTGCCGATGCAGTTATCATGAATATTCCGCCTATGCACAGAACAGTGAATCCCTGCACACAAACAGATATTTCTTCGGGCCTGCTGGGATAGAGCATCGTCAGGATAGGTCGAGCCAGTGCAGCAGCACCGAAGCAGGCAGGACAGCCAATCAAAAATGACATTTTAAACAGCATCAATGTCTTTGATGCCAGCAATTCTTTATCTTGCTTTTCCCACGCCGTTGCTATTTCAGGTATGGATGTTTTCTCTGTCATTCCCGCAAAAGACGGTATCAGCATGAACAGCGACATTGCAATGCCTGAATAACTTCCGTACATGAAGTTTGCAAGATCATCCCGCCCGATGCCCGAATCAAATACATTTGCAAAACATCGCTTGTAATAATCAAAGTTATCTGCTATTGAAGCATCTATTGAACGAGTCACAGTCATCAGATCAATAAAAGAAAAACAGTTCATGACCAGTGCAAACGCCGCCAGTGGAATAAGGTCTCGGAAAAGCTCTGACACTATATTTCGCATACTGTCTATCGGAACTTCAACTGCGTTAACAGTAGTTTTGCACGCTCTTCTGTCATGCAGAACAAGTGCGATCAGACCACATATCTCACTGAATGTTACGGCGGAGATCGCTCCTGCGGCAGCTAAAGGCAAAACTGCCTGATATGCATCGTTATATGTATTGTAATGCTGACTGAAAACATCCAAACCATTCACAAAGCGGTATTTTGAATATAAGATGATACCATAAGATATTGCAAGGCCTGCAATTGCCCGTGATATGGCTTCAGTTACATTCGCAACAGATGTAGGAACAACATTGAAGCATCCCTCATAATACCCACGATACACCGATGCAACGCAGCAGAATAATACTGCAGGCGCAATCAGGATCACGGCAGGTCGGCTTTCAGGTGATGCGGCTATATGTCCTGTAAAATAGGATGACAATAGCCATATTATCAGCATTCCTGCAACACCGATAGCCGTGAAAAGCATCAAAGCTGTGCGCTTTATTTTAAGTGCGTTTTTATAACGTCCGTTTGCCAGATTGCGTGATATCTGTCTCATCAGAACAGTCGGAATTCCTGCCGCTGTTACAGCGAATACAGGCGAATATATACCATAAGCCGTCGAGAAATATCCCATTCCCGTGCCACCTAAGATATTTGCAAGCGGAATTTTAAAGATCGCTCCCACAATTTTTGTGACAGCCATTGCCGCAAAAAGTAATAATGTATTTCGTAAATATACCTTGTTCGTCATATACATACCTGTCCTTTCAGAGATATTTTATTACGCCTGCGGCTTCAATATGATAATGTAACCAAAATCAGATATCAACATATAATGAAGCGAAACAGCAAGTAATCAACCTACATCTGTGAAAGGAGAATTTATATGGAATTCGAACACAAGAAAGAACCCTATAAAAGAGTTGGATACGCATATGTTCCTATCCAGAAGCTGGATAAGGTATATTCACCCAGAGTTGCACTGAAAACAGGCACGATCTTTCCTGAGCTGAATATCACTATTGACGAATATGAAAGGGGCTTATACAATGGTAAATAACACGAATTATCGCCGCCCTATTCCACAGCATGATAATGCATCTGCGAAATCTTCAGCCAGCAAAACCGAGCTGATGAATGCTATTATGGAAGCTGACTTCTTTGCGCAGGATCTGAAGCTTTATCTGAACACTCATCCCGATGATAAACGTGCGATCGAAATGTACAGAGAAGCCTGCAGGCAGTACAAAGCATGCAAAGCAGCATTTGAGGATTGTTTCTGGCCGCTTACAGCATGCAGTGCAGGAATGAACGACGATTGCTGGGACTGGCCGGAAGGCGTATGGCCTCCAAAGAGCCTGTGATAACGGAGGTGCAGTATGTTTATATTTGAAAAAAGAACACAGATACCTGTAAACATCAGAAACAAGAATCCAAAACTTGCAGGAATCATTCTTAGCCAGTACGGCGGTCCCGATGGTGAATTGGCTGCCTCTCTGCGATATCTCTCTCAGAGATTTACGATGCCAGACAACATGGGTAAGGCACTCCTCACCGATATCGGAACTGAGGAGCTCGCTCATCTTGAAATTATTGGCAGTGTAGTTGGACAGCTTACCGACGGCGAAGGCGCAAAGAGCTTTGACAGGTACGGCAAGGCCGACTATTATGTTGATCATTCCAATGCTGTGTATCCTGCGAATGCTGCAGGAGTGCCTTTCACAGCAGCATATATACAGTCAAAAGGCGATCCCATTGCAGATCTGATGGAAAACCTTGCAGCAGAGCAGAAAGCCAGAGCCACATACGATAACATCCTCAGGCTCTCTGATGATCCTGATGTAAATGAGGTAATGAAATTCCTGCGTGAGCGAGAAGTAATCCATTTCCAGCGTTTCGGCGAGCTTCTTGATTGCTACCAGAGCAAGATAAAATGCTGAGCGGCAAGCAGGGAATAGCATAACAAAAACGGTATCACTGATTAGTTGGTGATACCGTTTTAGTGTGTTATAATTGCATTATTTTTTCTTATTAAATGCTACATTATTCAAAGGATTGTTACGCATTGCATCCTGCATCTGTGCATTAGAAACATGGGTATATATCTGTGTGGTGTTGAGGTTTTCGTGACCCAGAACATCCTTTAAAACTCGCACATCAACACCATTCTGATACATCAGCGTAGCCGCTGTGTGACGCAGTTTATGCACCGATAATCCCATATTATCCAGTCCGCAGCTCTTCAGACAATCATCTACTATCTGCTGAACACGACGATTTGATATTCTCGTACCACGACGGCTCAGGAACAGCGCTGTATCCTTTGTGCTGAGCGGTCTCATGCCTTGTTCTGCACGCTGTTCTTCATCGGTCACCGTTGGATCTATGTAATCCATGTAAGCGTTTACACAAGCATTGTTAAGATATACTATTCTTTCCTTACTGCCTTTTCCGAGGACTTTAAGTGTATATACCTCGTTGCCATCAATATCATGTGTACATCTGATATCAGTAATATTTATACCAACTAACTCACTCAGACGCATACCACAGTTGAGCAGGAATACTACGATACAATAATCACGTTTCTGGAACGGTGTATCTATGTTTGCCAGCATCTCCATAGCTTGCTCTAATGTTAGGTACTTAGGCAGCGCCGGCTTCGGCGATGGTAATTCAAGATTAGTCATTGGATTGACATCAAACAAACCCTTATTATTAGTCAGGAACTTAAAAAACTGCCTGAGTGCAACAGCCTTACGATATCGAGCTTTGTGCTCGTTGGATTTCTCAGTTTTGGTAAACATGAGATATTCCTGCACGATCATAAGATCCACAGACTTTATATCAGATTCAGAAATATCTGATATATCTATCTTTGAATATTCATCAGGATCAGATGAAGCTCTGCCGAGTTTTATCTTATAGAATCTCAGGAATGATCTGATATCTGTATAATAATTCAGAACAGTAAGTTCTGAACGATTCTTAACAAGACGCAGATACATTATATAATCTTTGAGCAATTGTGGCGCATCATTATATTTGTTGTTATTCGCCATTTTTCCTCCTCTCTATTTCGTAAAATTTCTATTTTACGAAATTACATGTATTTTATTTCCTATTCCCCATTATACAACAAATGCGTCGAATTTACAAGTTAGCATAAGAATTTCCTTATCTTGACACGATGAATAATATATGATATCATACAATTAAATTATAACATTGGAGTTGTAAAGATGAAGATCAAGCACAGAGAGCCTGATTATACAAAATACTATGCATATCAGGATATCGGTATGGTCAAGGGATATAAACTGATAAATGAAACCAATGAAAGCGAAACGCTTGTAGTAAACGACATAAAGATAGAGATCAATCTATGCAGCGAGACCGGTGCTGAGTTCTATGATAAGATCAAGGACAAATTCAGACCTGAAAAGATAAGTCCGAAATACGCTACAAGCACAAATTATGTTTATGCAGAATCTATCTCTGAGGACATAGTTAAAATTGAGATCAAGATTCTGACTAATAAGCTTGACCCAAAAGAAGTTATTGCCAAACGTAAACTTCTGCACGACATTAATAAGTACACATAATCATACGGGCATTGAATATCAGTGTCCGTATTTTCATTCAGGAATATTATACAGATACCTGACATAGTATGTACAGTAAATCATACTTTTGTGGAGGTACAAAATGACTGAGTATCTGCCTGAGGGCTATTTATTTAGAACAACTGAAAATCAGAGCTGCCTGCGCTCTTATTTTTCGCTTCTGGAATGTCAGAGTAACGGTCGCATTCTTGAAGCGCCATGTGTAATATGTGACAGCAAGCACAATCTGATAGTGGACCTTGGATGCATGCGTGGTATCATTCCTCGTGAAGAAGGCGCTATTGGCATATCAGAAGGCACTACTAAGGATATTGCGCTGATATCTAGAGTTAATAAGCCTGTTTGCTTTAAGATAATTGATTTTAAAAGGGATGAAAACGATAACATTTATGCTGTTCTTTCCCGAAAGCTTGCGCAGCAGGAATGTATGGATAACTATCTGAGCAAACTCACTTCGGGTGATATAATTCCTGCAAGAGTAACACATCTTGAGCAATTCGGAGCCTTTGTCGATATCGGCTGCGGTCTTCCCTCTCTGATACCTATTGACCTTATTTCCGTATCGCGTATAACTCATCCGTCAGACAGATTTTATGTTGGACAAAAGATATATGCAGCTATCAAATCTGTTGATGATAACCGTATTTGCCTGACTCACAAGGAGCTTCTGGGTACATGGGAGCAGAATGTGTCCCGATTCGAGCAAGGCGAGACTGTTACAGGCGTTGTACGCTCAATTGAGGAATACGGTATCTTTGTTGAGCTGACACCTAATCTTGCAGGTCTTGCAGAACCACGTAAGGATATAACCGTAAACAGCCATGCGAGCGTCTACATAAAGGCTATCATTCCCGAAAAAATGAAGATCAAGCTCATCATCGTAAATGCATCAGAAAACACATTCGCCGACAATGAGCTTGATTACTATATTTCCTCGGGACATATCGACAGCTGGAAATATTCCAGCAGCACGTCCGAAAAGCTGGTACAAACAGTATTTACGGCAGCCCTTTGATCTTCTTCCAGTACTCCTGAGCGCCTTTTTCATGCTTATTCTCACCATACTGATAGTATACCTTGTTTTTCAAAGCATCAGGAAGGTATTGCTGCTGTACCCAGTGATTGGGATAATCATGCGGATAGAGATAATGCTGACCCTTTATCTTCGCGTCTGCGCCGTCGCAATGCTCGTTCTGCAGATGTCTGGGGAAATCCCCCACTTCCCCGTTCTCTATATCCTCCATAGCCGCTGCAATCGCCATATATGCGCTGTTTGATTTAGGTGCTGTAGCAAGCAGGATAACAGCTTCGGCAAGCGGAATACGGGCTTCAGGCAGACCTAATTGCATTGCACTGTCTACACATGCCTTAACGATAGGCACAGCCTGCGGATATGCAAGACCGATATCCTCGCTGGCAATAACAAGAAGTCTGCGTGAAAGAGAGATGATATCTCCCGCAGCAATAAGCCGAGCAGCGTAATGTATCGCAGCGTTCTCATCAGATCCACGGATGGATTTCTGCAACGCTGATAGCAGATCATAATGCTGATCTCCGTCACGGTCGTAACGCATGTTGCTGCGCTGTGTAAGCTCCATGGCAAGCTCAAGAGATATATTGCCATCAGCGGCGGTAAGTGCGCATAATTCCACCGTATTTAGCGATTTACGCACGTCTCCCCCGCACCCACGGCTGATATACTTCACAGCTTCATCATCAAGCTTGTACTCAATATTGTTCTCCTTGGAAAGAACATCAAAACCACGTCTGATGGCTTTTTCAAGCTCCTCAGATGTAACAGGCTTGAACTCGAATACAGTGCTTCTGGAGAGGATAGCATTGTATACATAGAAATAAGGATTCTCTGTAGTGGACGCAATAAGAGTTATACTGCCATCCTCAATGTATTCCAGCAGACTCTGCTGTTGCTTCTTGTTTAGATACTGTATCTCATCCAGATACAGCAATATTCCGCTGCTTCCAAAGAATGTATCGATCTCTGAAACGATGCTCTTTATATCAGCAGTGGACGCAGATGTGCCGTTAAGCTTATGCAGTCGCATATTTGCAGATTCGGCAATGATTCGTGCAATAGTAGTCTTTCCTACGCCTGACGGGCCATAGAATATCATGTTTGGTATCTTCCCTGATTCTATTACACGGGAAAGCGGTCTGTTCTCACCAATTAAATGGGATTGCCCCACTACATCATTTAATGTGGTGGGGCGAATTCTGTCTGCTAAAGGCATAATTATAATCCTCTGTGCTCCTTGAGAAGAGCGTTGATCTTAGCAAGCGGGTCGATAACGTTGCTGATAGAAGTATCATGATTGATAGAAGCGATGAAGTAAGCAATATACTTGGATACATCAACCTCGTGGAACCACTCTCTGTTCAGCAGCTCAGGAGTTCTGTATGTGAGGTTTGTTCCAAACACACCATCTATAATGCCGTCTGCATAAGCCTTGTCAAAGGAATCAAGACCGCTGGTGAACATGCCGTAAGTAGCATAAGCAAATACACGCTTTGCCTTTCTTCCCTTCATCTCACGTGCTATATCAAGCATGGACTCGCCGGAAGCGATAATATCATCAGCTACGAATACATCCTTGCCCTCAACAGAAGTACCGAGATACTCATGAGCAACGATAGGATTACGGCCATTTACGATAGTGGAATAATCACGGCGCTTGTAGCACATACCGAGATCTACGCCCATAACAGAAGCGTAGAACATATTTCTGTTCATAGCACCCTCGTCAGGGCTTACTACCATGAAGTGATCCTTCTGAACGATGATATCAGGGAATGCCTTCAGCAGAGCCTTCAGCACCTGATAGGAAGGCATGATATTATCAAATCCCATCAGCGGAACAGCGTTACATACTCTGGGATCGTGAGCATCAACAGTGATAACATTAGATACACCGATACGCTGCAGCTCCTGAAGTGCTACTGCACAGTCCAGAGACTCACGGTAGCTTCTTCTGTGCTGTCTGCCGCCGTACAGCAGAGGCATGATAACATTGATGCGGTGAGGCTTACCACTTGCAGCCTGAATGATACGCATAAGATCCATGTAGTGATCGTCAGGACTCATAGAGTTTTCCTGACCGAACAGCTTGTACTTGCAGTTGTAGTTACCTACATCCACAAGTATAAAGAGATCCTTACCTCTTACAGTACTCTTGATAAGACCCTTAGCGTCACCGGACTGGAATCTGGGACACTCACACTCGATCATAAAATCATCGTGAGCCTGACCGTTTCTGTCTGCCCATCTTTCAAGGTAACCGTTGATCTTTGCACCCAGTTCCTGTGTGCCGTTCATGGAAATAAGTCCAAGAGGTGCAACGGAGTTATAATGATTATAAAGCACCTCAGTATTCTTTATATTTGTCATCTCAAAACTTCCTTTATTTGTATGTTCTTGTTAAAATTACACTTCCCCGCCACTTATGCGGCGGGAAAGGAGTAATGATCAATACAGGGGGTACTTGTTGCAGATATCGGTAACCATAGCTCTTACCTTGTCCTTATTGGACTCGAAATCCTTAGCAACAAGGTAGATGCACTCGCCGATAACCTTCATATCTTCCTCTACGAGGCCTCTTGTGGTAACTGCAGGAGTACCGATTCTTACACCGCTTGTGAAAGCAGGCTTCTGAGGATCGTTGGGGATAGCATTCTTGTTAAGAGTGATGTAGCACTCATCACAGTTGTTCTGCAGATCCTTACCTGTAATGCCGAAAGGACGCAGGTCAACCAGCATCAGGTGATTATCTGTGCCGCCGGAAACCAGATTGAAGCCCTTTTCAAGCAGAGTATCAGCAAGAACCTTAGCGTTCTTTACGATCTGAGCGCCGTAAGCCTTGAACTCAGGCTTCAGAGCCTCGCCGAAGCATACTGCCTTGCCAGCGATAACGTGCATCAGAGGGCCTCCCTGTGTACCGGGGAAAATAGCGGAATCGATCTTCTTAGCAATATACTCATTGTTTGTCAGGATCAGACCGCCACGGGGGCCACGGAGAGTCTTGTGAGTTGTAGTTGTAACAACATCAGCGTAAGGAACAGGACTTTCATGTACACCTGCAGCAACAAGACCTGCAATATGTGCCATATCAACCATCAGATAAGCGCCTACTGCTCTTGCAATGGAAGAAAGCTTAGCAAAATCAATTGCTCTGGGGTAAGCGGAAGCACCTGCAACGATGAGCTTAGGCTTGCACTTGTTAGCCTGCTTGTAAAGCTCCTCATAATCAATAAAACCATCATCATTTGTGCCGTAAGGAACAAAGTTATAGATCTTACCGGAGATATTTACAGGAGAACCGTGTGTCAGATGACCGCCGTGAGCAAGGCTCATACCCATTACGGTATCGCCGGGCTGAAGCAGAGCAACATATACAGCAGTGTTAGCCTGAGCGCCGGAATGAGCCTGTACATTTGCATACTTTGCACCGAAAAGCTCCTTAGCACGCTCGATAGCGATAGTCTCTACGATATCAACATCCTCACAGCCGCCGTAGTATCTCTTTCCGGGATAACCCTCGGCATACTTGTTGGTAAGAACGCTGCCCATAGCAGCCATTACAGCAGGAGAAACAATATTCTCGCTGGCAATAAGCTCGAGGTTTCTCTTCTGGCGGGCAAGCTCAAGGCCCATTGCATCCGCAACTTCCTTATCATACTGACCGAGGAAGCCGATGGAATCCATTAAATCGTTGTACATCACAGGTACTCCTTTCGAAAATCCAAAAATAACAGCACAAAAAACCAAACAGAATGACATTTTTACTATGCCATGCTTATAATTCGCCTTTACGAGGCAATAAACACGGGAATCAGGATAAATAAAAAGTATCATAAACTGCGGTTTTTAAAATAGCTAGATTCATTATAACCTAAAATCGAATTAATTGCAAGTAATTTTTTGAAATTTGATGAATTTAGATCAAATTTATCAAAATAAACAGCACACCGATAACTGCAAACGTTTTCGGTGTGCTATTCTACTATATAATTCAAATAAATTCAGCTATTTTCGTACCCATTTCAGAGCAAGATACCATCTTCATTCCCTCGGACATTATATCCCCTGTTCTGTAACAGGCCTCAAGCACCTTGTTGACAGCATTTTCCACGGCATCCGCTTCGGCACTCATATCAAAAGAATATCTGAGCATCATTGCAGCGGAAAGAATAGTAGCAATGGGATTTGCCTTGTTCTGTCCCGCTATATCAGGAGCAGAGCCACCGCTCGGCTCATACAGACCAAACTTTGTCTCATTCATGCTTGCGGATGCGAGCATTCCAATAGAGCCTGTTATCATGGAAGCTTCGTCAGAAAGGATATCTCCGAACATATTCTCTGTAACCATTACATCAAACTGAGCAGGATCCTTTACAAGCTGCATTGCACAGTTATCAACGAGCATGTGTTCAAGCGTCACTTCGGGATAATCCTCAGCGACCTCTGTTACTACCTTTCTCCATAATCTGGAGCTGTCAAGAACATTAGCCTTATCAACACTGGTGACCTTCTTATTACGCTTCATCGCTACATCGAAAGCCTTGATCGCAATACGTCTGATCTCGTTTTCATCGTACTTGAGAGTATCAATGGCAGTCATTACACCATTAATCTCCTCAGTTTTTCTTGCACCGAAATACAGACCACCTGTAAGCTCACGCATGATGAGCATATCAAAGCCCTTTGCGCTTATCTCTTCCTTCAAAGGGCAGGCGCCTGCAAGCTGAGGATACAGCACACAGGGTCTGAGATTTGCAAATAATCCGAGCGCTTTCCTGATGCCGAGAAGTCCCGCCTCAGGTCTGCGGTCGGCAGGGAGCTTATACCAGGGAGAGGTTGTCGTATCGCCGCCGATAGATCCCATCAGAACAGCGTCAGAAGCCTTGCAGCGTTCAATAGTTTCATCAGTGAGCGGCACACCGTGTACATCTATAGAGCATCCGCCCATCAAAAGCTGCTCGTAATTGAACGTGTGACCAAATCTTTCAGCAACTGCATCCAGCACCTTCATAGCCTCGGTTACGATCTCAGGTCCAATTCCATCACCTTTGATCACTGCTATATTCTTAACCATAATAAAACCTTCTTTCATAAAACAAGATCAGATGTCGATCCTGTAGCGAAGCTCGTATGTATCTGTATCGGGATCTATCAGTCTGCGCTTTCCGTCTTGTTCAAAACCTATTCTTCGGAAAAACTTTTCAGCACGCCTGTTGTCGTCCCTGACCCAGAGAAATGCCGTCTTATAGCGCATACCTCGTGCTTCACGCAGAGCATATGACAATAATTTTCGTCCAAGCCCCATGCTGCGGAATCCATCCGTAACATATATACCTGTTATCTCACAGGCATCAGGGATAGGAGATTTCTCGCATACACAGAATGCTCTTACTACCTTGTCGCAAACAACAACCGCAGTAAGCAGTGACGCTCGGATAAGTGTCGACACATTTTCGGTAGTGTAATCTGATATTCTTTCATTACTACCAAGACAATCGACAGCAACAGCTTCTATTTCAGCAGCCTGTGTTTTTACTGCAGGCTTAATATTCAGAATCACGTCAGCAATTAACCTTTTATGGACTTAAGCAGTCCGCCCTTTCTGATAATATCCTTGATAAAATCTGGGAACGGCTGAGCCTTATATGTGTTGCCCTTAGTTACATTTGTAATTACGCCCGTATCAAAATCAATATCGACCTCATCTCCATCGTCAATATCCTTAGCTGCTTCATCGCATTCAAGGATAGGCAGACCGATGTTGATGGCATTGCGATAGAAAATTCTTGCAAATGTAGATGCAATAACGCAGTCAATGCCGCTGGCCTTGATCGCAATAGGAGCATGCTCACGGGAACTGCCGCAACCGAAGTTCATGTTGGCAACCATGATATCGCCTGTCTTTACCTTGTTAACGAAATCCTTGTCGATATCCTCCATACAGTGGGAAGCAAGCTCCTTATGATCAGCTGTGTTGAGGTATCTTGCAGGGATTATAACATCGGTATCAACATTATCACCGTATTTATGTACTGTTCCATGTGCATTCATTTATATTGCGCCTCCTTATTCCTTGACATCTGAGAGATATCCAGTCAGAGCGCTTGCAGCTGCAATTGCGGGACTTGCAAGATATACTTCAGATGTGGTATCACCCATTCGTCCTACGAAATTTCTGTTTGTTGTTGATACTGCACGCTCATTCGGTGCCAGTATACCCATGTGGCCTCCAAGGCAAGGACCGCAAGTAGGTGCAGAAACTACCATTCCTGCTTCAACAAATATCTCCAATAAGCCGTTGCGCAGCGCATCGAGATATATCTGCTGTGTGGCAGGGATAACTATAGCACGCACGCCCTTCGCAACCTTCTTACCCTTCACAACAGCAGCCGCTGTTTCAAGATCGGAATAGCGTCCGTTAGTGCAGGAACCTATAACGACCTGATCTATCTTGATATTGAGCTTCTCGGCTTCGTCAATGGTCTTGGTATTCTCAGGCAGATGAGGGAACGCAACAGTGGGACGTATAGTTGAGAGATCAATGTCTATAACTCTTGTGTAATGCGCATCGTCGTCAGCTTTAAAAATTTCAAAAGTACGATCTGTTCTGCCCTTTACATATTCAAGAGTAATTTCATCGACCTCGAAAATACCGTTCTTAGCACCTGCTTCGATAGCCATATTAGCCATGCAGAGTCGATCATCCATCGAAAGGCTCTTCAGCCCCTCGCCGCTGAACTCCATCGACTGATAAAGAGCGCCGTCAACGCCGATCATACCAATGATATGCAGGATAACATCCTTACCTGATACCCACTTATTGAGTTTGCCAGTAAGGTTGAATTTGATCGCAGACGGTACCTTGAACCATGCCTCACCTGTAGCCATACCTGCAGCCATATCAGTGGAGCCTACGCCTGTTGAAAAAGCACCCAGAGCGCCGTATGTACAGGTGTGACTATCAGCACCGATAACACAATCGGACGGCACTACAAGACCCTTTTCAGGAAGCAGAGCATGCTCAATACCGACCTCGCCGACATCGAAATAATTCACGATATCATACTTGTCAGCAAAATTGCGGCACTGCTGGCACTGCTTTGCAGCCTTTATATCCTTATTAGGCGTGAAGTGATCCATAACCAGTGAAATCTTTGAGCGATCAA
Organism: Oscillospiraceae bacterium; assembly: GCA_045532595.1. GTDB lineage: Bacteria > Bacillota > Clostridia > Oscillospirales > Ruminococcaceae > CAG-115. The sequence continues at coordinate 43,796 of JAZSGG010000038.1, forward strand.
AAATACCATCGAAACCTATCTTCTCAAACTCATTTATAGCAACGGGACTTGTAATATCATTTCCCAGAACCATATCAAGCTTCGCTTTGATAAGCTGTCCTTCAGTCACACTATCTAATCCTGCATGCTTTGCCAGGATCTTCTGTGTCATAGTCATACCCATAATATAGCCTCCTTATATGACTTTTCGATATTATTATATCACTTTATTTCATCGCTGTAAAGTGGTTTACAGAAAAAATTTAGCGATTTATAACGTTAAATTGTTAAATGTTTTGTTAAATTGTACGAATGTAATAATACTATATTGACAATTACGTCAAAATGTTTTAAAATAATAAAGCATGTTCTAAGTATATATAATATAGGAGACGAAACATGGAAATTGTAAGCGTAAATGCCAGCAAGAAATATGATATATTAATTTGTGATTCTTTTTACAACGATATAGGAAAAGCAATTGCACAGGCGGTTAAATCCCGTCGTGCAGCCATTGTAACAGATGATAATGTTGATAAAGAATACGGCAAGATCGTTATGAACTCTCTCAATTCTGCAGGGATCAGCGCTGTGAAATTTGTGTTTCCGCACGGAGAATCCTCGAAATGTCATAATACACTTCTGAAACTTTATGATTTCCTTGCCGAAAATGGCTTTACCCGTTCGGATATGCTTGTTGCCCTCGGCGGAGGCGTAGTAGGCGATCTCACAGGCTTTGCAGCCGCTACATATATGCGTGGCATCGAATTTGTTCAGATTCCAACTTCCCTGCTCGCTATGGTGGATAGTTCGGTTGGTGGAAAGACTGCTGTAAATATCAACAGCGGAAAGAATCTGGTCGGCGCATTCTATCAGCCCTCTATCGTAGTTGCTGATACAAACTCTCTCAGCACACTGCCTGATATGTTCTTCATTGATGGTATGGCGGAGGTCATCAAATACGGTATGATAAAGTCGCCTAAGGTATTTGATATGACCGAAAGGCTGAACTGCGACGATAAGGATTTCACTATCATTGATCTTATAAAGGAATGCGTATCCATTAAAGCTCAGGTGGTTGAAAACGATGAGCGTGAGGCTGGCGAGCGTATGCTGCTGAATTTCGGTCATACCCTCGGTCATGCTATTGAGAAATACCATAACTTCAGCGGCATCACTCACGGTGCGGCTGTAGCCATTGGTATGAGTATTTTCACACACATTGCCGAAAGCAAGGGCATGTGTGTTACGGGTACTGCAGATAAGCTGGATGCCGTTCTGAAGCTGCACAGACTCCCCACCACTACCGAAGCGCCTATGGATCTGCTGTTCAAGTATTCCCTCGGTGATAAAAAGAGAAACTCAAAGGGAATTGATATCGTAATCTGCTCTGATATCGGCAAAAGCTCGGTTATCAGAATGTCTGTAGAAGAATACGCTGATTTTCTCGGCGTCAATAAGGAGAATATATGAATTTAGAAATAACACCAACTGCTCTTTCGGGCAAGATAAGAATACCTCCTTCAAAGAGCATTTCACACAGAGCGCTTATCTGTGCCGCTCTTTCCAAAGGAGAATCCGAGATCACAGATCTTCTCGGCTGCGAGGATATAGATGCAACATGTGAGGCTCTTGAAGCTCTCGGTGCGCAGTTCCGCACCGAAAACGGAGTAACTTATGTAAAAGGTATTGAGAATCCGCCCGCAAAGGCTGATATCAACTGCCGTGAATCCGGCTCAACACTGAGATTTCTCATCCCTGTTGCCGCTGCACTCGGCGTTGAAGCTACCTTTACAGGCTGCGGTAAGCTCCCCACAAGGCCCATCACACCTTATCTTGACGAATTCAAGAAACACGGCGTTGAATTTCTCTCCGATACAATGCCTTATCACATCAAAGGCAAACTGACATCGGGTGTCTTCTCGGTTCCCGGTGATATCTCCTCACAGTTTATCACAGGTCTGCTTTTTGCTCTTCCTCTTATCGAGGGCAGTAGCACGATCGTTATGACCTCTCCCTTGCAGTCTAAGCCTTACGCAGATATCACACTGCAGTGCATGAAGGAATTCGGTGTAGAGACGCTGGAGTTCAACGGTAACTATTCAGTGAAGGGCATACAGCAGTACAAGGCAACAAAATACAGCGTAGAGGGTGACTGCTCTCAGGCAGCATTCTTTGCTGTTGCAAATCAGATAGGCAGTGACCTTGAGCTTGTTGGTGTTAATCCCAACAGCGTTCAGGGCGATCGTGCGGTTTTTGATATCATTGATAAGATGATAAAGATTGGCGATAATTATTCAGGCTTTGATGTTGATGCAACTGATATCCCCGACCTTGTTCCGATACTCACTGTTCTTGCCGCTTTTGCAGACGGTGTTTCTCACATCCGTGGCTGCAAGCGTCTCAGAATTAAAGAGAGCGACCGCCTCGAAAGCATCTCCACCGTGCTGAACTCACTCGGTGCGAATGTTACCATCGTGGATGATGAGCTTGAGATAACAGGCGTAACAGAGCTTACAGGCGGTATCTGCAGCAGCTTCAACGATCATCGTATTGCAATGTCTCTTGCTATAGCTTCGCAGAGATGCACCGATAAGCTCATAATTACAGATGCTGAATGCGTAGCAAAATCCTATCCCACATTCTTTGAGGATTTCCGTTCCCTTGGAGGTGAATACGATGTCGTCATTATTTAACGGCGGTATTTCCGTTTCGCTTTTCGGCGAGTCCCACGGCAAAGGCATCGGCGTCATTCTTGATAATCTTCCCTCGGGCGAGGAGATAGATCTTGACAAGATCGGCGAGTTCATGGCAAGACGTGCACCCAAAAAGGACGGCACCAGCACCATGCGCAATGAGAAGGATATCCCCGAGATACTGTCAGGTCTGTATAACGGTAAGACAACAGGTACACCTCTTTGCGCTGTTATCATGAACAGCGATCAGCATTCGGGCGATTACGGCAATATCTCTCATATTGCACGACCTGCACATGCAGATCACACTGGTTATCTTCGTTATAATGGTGCGAACGATCCCCGTGGCGGCGGACATTTCTCGGGCAGAATAACCGCTCCGCTCGTATTTGCAGGTGCTGTATGCGCTCAGATACTGGAACACAGGGGCATAACAACTGGTGCGCATATCGTATCAATAAAGAATGTCAGCGAGAACAAATTTGATCCTATGAATATCACTGCTTCTCAGCTTGAAGCAGTAAAGAAGCGCATCTTCCCTACCGTTTCAGAGGATGCAGAAGCAAAGATGCGTGAGGTAATCAACGACGCCCGCATGGCTCAGGACAGCGTTGGCGGCGTTATTGAGTGTGCTGCTGTGGGTTTCCCTGCAGGCATTGGATCTCCTATGATGGACGGTCTTGAAAATACCATAGCACGTCTTGTTTTTGCTGTTCCTGCTGTAAAGGGTATCGAGTTCGGAAACGGCTTCGAGTGCGCACAGCTTTTCGGCAGTGAGAACAACGATGAATTCGTGATAGATAACGGCGAGATAAAGACCGCCACAAACAATCACGGCGGTATCCTCGGCGGTATAAGCTCGGGCATGCCTATCATATTCAGAGCTGCATTCAAGCCTACACCATCCATTTCCAGACCCCAGAACAGTGTTGATTTCAAGACTCTTACAGCGGAGGAGCTTATAATCAAGGGCAGACATGATCCATGTGTTGTACCGAGAGCAGTCCCCTGCATCGAAGCGGCAATGAACATCGCACTGGTATCTGCACTTATGGAGCATCCCAACATATAAAGATAGAACACAGGGGGAAAATATATGAAAACCAATCCCAGAATCAGAGTTGAGGATATCAACTCAATAAGAATACTGGTCTGTCACCTTATCTATTCGCTCGGCTGCCCGCTCACGAAGCAGCAGCTTATGGAGATCACCTCGCTTGAACAGGCTGTAAGCTACTTTGATCTTGCCGAGGCTCTTGACGGCATCGAAGAAAGGCTCTGCACAGTGTCTGAGATAGACGGCGACCTTGTATACGACAACACAAAGCTCGGCGTTTCCGCTGCAAGGGAATTGAGCGACTTCCTGCCAGCTTCCATCCGTGAAAAGATGTTTGAGGAGGCTGTTAAGGTCTACACCCGTGACGCTATGAAAAAGGATAAGCTTTATGCGGTGCGTTATGCTGAAAACGAAAATGGCTCCTGCACCATCGGTATCTCCATAAAGGATAACGTTACAGGCAAGCAGAAGTATTATCTCAACATCTACACAGGCGATAAGGACAGCGCAGAGAAAATAAAGAACAAGATCAAGGCTGATCCTGCGGAGTTCAGTAAGTATCTTGATAAGTATTTTGAATAAGCGAAAGGCTGTATGAGGGTTTCATACAGCCTTAATTATTGTGGATTAATACGCTTATACCTGTCATGGGGCATTCGGCCGAAATGCATTATAAAACTCTTCCGAATTAGCAAAAGTGCTATCTTCCTGAAAGCGAAGGACATAATACAAATCATCGTTAACCCTATATTCTATGCAAACTTGATAATTGATTAAATTAGATTCCGATTGCCAATATTCATAAAAATCATATAGCCACTCAACTTGACAAGGCATATCTTTTCCAACTTCATAATCAGGAATGATTTTGACAATTATTATACCTTCAAATTCTGTTACTTCACCAGTCGGAACACCATATGGCATACTGCAATCGTATAATGCTGTTATTCCTTTAGAATTTAGATATTTTTCAATTATTTCACGTTCAATATACTGTATTGCTTTTGACCCTAGATAGTTTTCACCCCAAAACTCACCATCATTCGCCCAGATTGCAAACCGGACTCCATCCTGCTCAAAAACAATCTGATCAAATCTATTGGACGTAAGAAAAGGAATAGCAGAATCATAACGCTCCTCAACTATTTTCGCCTTCGGGAAATGTTCCTCTGCGTATTCCATTATGACACGTTTATTTTTTTGTGCCTCAAAATGATACCACTTTGGTGGCGGCAGATCATTCATTATTTTAATTGAGATTGAAAAAAGGCACAAAATCACCACAAATATTGATAAAACTACGTTTTTGGCTCGTGATCGTCCATTCTGTGCCTTCATATTATCACCTCAAATGTCATTCTTCCAGCATCTTCACAAACTGCTCCTCAGTAAGCACCGTGATACCCAGCTCATTTGCCTTGGTGAGCTTACTTCCTGCCTCCTCGCCTGCGAGTACATAGCTTGTCTTTTTGGAGACCGAGCCTGAGCATTTGCCGCCGTTCTTCTCGATAAGAGCCTTTGCCTGATCTCTTGTATAAGTCGGAAGAGTGCCTGTCAGCACGAAAGTAAGACCTGCAAACTTGTCCGATACCTTGCCGTCGGAATAGCTCATATTAACGCCGTGAGCCTTCAGCCGCTCTATCAGCTTTATGCAAGTCGGAGGCCA
>JAZSGG010000024.1:0-4460 GCA_045532595.1 Oscillospiraceae bacterium
AGTAATTTTGATCTCCGTTCGTTCAGATTTATTAAATAAACCACCGCACCGACAGGGTAAGTCCCCTGTCGGTGTTTTGCGTTACACTTTTTGAAGCGTTACAGATCTGAGATTTGTGGTATTTCCGATGCTGTATGACCGCTAATTTAGTTTTTTGAAACTAAACAATCGTGGAATGGCTCAATTTTTTCAATTGACGAAATGAAAATATAGTGTTATCATTAAAGTAAAAGAAACGGTTATTATTCCGAACGGAAAGCCTGAATGAAATCGTATTGGTCACACACCCTCCTGCTGTGACAATGAGCTCAGGACGCATGTTGGGCAGAGCATGTTCTTTTCGTTCGGATATGATATTATGAAGGGAGAAGCAGTATGCGGGTCAGAAAAATACTCACTGCTTTTACGGTAGCAGTTATGACGATATGCATTGGCGCAGCGACATTTGCCGAAAATGCAGTTGTGGATATTACAGTAACACCTTCGGCAGAGCACAAAGCTATTTCTCCATATATTTACGGAGTGAACAGCGGCGTGGATCTGAGTAAGGTCTCGGCAGGCGCTTTCAGGCTCGGCGGAAACAGGCTTACTGCTTATAACTGGGAAAATAATGTTTCCAATGCAGGCTCAGACTGGAAGAATTTTTCTGACATGTATCTGATGAATAACGTGGCAGAGGGCTTCCGTGGTATGCCCGCAGGTGCTGCACTGAACGCTGCTTATGAGGCTCAGAACGGCGCTGTACCTTATACTATGCTTACATTGCAGATGGCAGGATATGTATCATCCTCAAAAACAGGAGTTGTAAGCGAGGAAAACGCCGCTCCATCTGAATACTGGAAAAAGGTAGTCAACCGCAAGGGCAGTGAATTCACACTTACACCCGATACATCGGATGACAGCGTTTATATGGATGAATATCTGAATTACCTGATAAATTATCTCGGTGATTCTTCCTCGCCGACAGGCTTCAAGGCGTATGCTCTGGATAATGAGCCCGGCTTGTGGCATCACACTCACAGCCTTGTGCATGGTGAACCCATAACCTGCCGTGAGCTTATAGAAAAAACCGTTGATCTTGCTTCGGTGGTCAAGGATATGGATGCAGGAGCGGATGTGTTTGGTCCGTCTCTGTTCGGATATTCTGCTTATGACACGCTGGCGGGCGCTTCTGACTGGGCTGAGATAAAGGCTTCGAATGAATACCGCTGGTTCATAGATTATTATCTCGACGAGATGCGAAAAGCCGAAGAAAACGACGGCAGACGTCTGCTTGATGTGCTGGATGTGCATTTCTATACCGAGGCAAAGGGACGATGCGGAAAACGTGCTACGATGTGCAATCATTATGATGAGGATATCTGTGTACAGGCGCGTCTTGACAGCGTACGTTCCCTCTATGAGGAAGGTTATCTGGAAAGAAGCTGGATCGTCGATACGGGTGCGGAGTTCTTCCCGCTGCTTCCGAATATACAGCAGTCGATAGATAAGTACTATCCCGATACTAAGATCGCCTTCGGCGAGTATAACTTCGGCGGTGGGGATCACATTTCGGGCGGCGTTACGCAGGCTGAGGTGCTTGGCGTCTTTGCGGAAAATGGTGTATATTATGCAACGATATGGAACTTTGATAAAAACGAATATCAGCTTTCTGCTATCAATATGTTCACAAACTATGACGGTATGGGCAGCAGCTTCGGTGATACTCTTGTAAAAAGTGAATATGACAGAAGCAACATTTCGGTGTTTTCCTCTGTTGACGGTAACGATGAGCGTATTGTGAAGATATTGGTGACAAACCGCTCCATCCACGATGATACTCCCGTAAACATTACCTTATCCGCTGACAGTACATATGTAAGTGCTGATGTATATTCCATGTACGGCGACAGCCCTGAGATCCGCCGTCTTGACAGTGTTGGTGCAATCACAGGAAACTCGTTCTCCTACACGCTGCCTGCTCTTTCCGTAACGGAATTCGTGATAAAAGTGGATGAGTCGCTTCTTGTTGAGGAGACGATCGAAACAATCGAAACGTCTGAAAGTACAGGAGTGCCTGTGGCAGCAGTTGCAGGTGGTGTAATAGCAGCAGTGGCTGCACTGGCAGGAGTTATTATAGCGATAATAAGAAGAAAAAACAGATCCGCTAAGTAATAAAGACACTAATGATATGGAGGTCGCTTTTTATGAGTAAGAAAAAATCAATTATAGCAGCAATACTTTCTATGGTGCTTGCTGTAACATCAACAGGCTGTGACGAAGGCGGTACTCCTGCTGATACCGCAGGCGGTAATACACTCGGTGATCTTGCTACCTCTGCCACCACTACCACAGTAGACCCGGATGAAAATGCAGCAACCGACAAAGAGGCAAAGGAGATCGCAAGTGAGGAATATGTTCCCGACGGCAATGCGGGTACAGTAAAATATCTCAATCACTACGACCTTGCAAATGACCACAAGACAGATGAGCAGTACCTTGTATTCACATCCGAACAGTACGGCGGAACTTTTGATTATGTCAACTGTGCCTTCAACGATTTCAATGATAAGCTTGCAGCAATGATAGCTGCTGATGATTCGCCTGATATCGTTGTTTATGGATGGATCGCCTGCCCAGGAGGTATCATCAAGAATATGTATGAGCCTCTTGACGATAAAATAGATCTTGACACCGCACTGTGGGCAGATATGAAAACGGCAGTAGAAGATTTTGCGTATAAAGGCAAGCACTACTATTACCCTACAAGGATCGGTAACAACTTCGCACTGAATTATAGCCGCAAAACGATCGAAGATGCCGGTCTTACTGATCCTTATGACCTGTATATGTCGGGCAATTGGACATGGGATACATGGCGTCAGATGATGATAGATTTCTGTAATCAGAGCGATGAGAATATCGGATTCGGATGTACTTCTGATGTTCTCACAGCATTTGTTGCTACAACAGGTGTGAACTTTGTGAATGTTAATGCAGACGGCACGTTCAGCAATAATCTTGGTTCTCCCGATGTTGCGAGAGCAATGGGCTTTATCGAAGATCTTAACAGAGATGGCCTGTTCCATCAGAAGCAGCTTGGCGATTGGGTATCGCCCGAACTCTGGGCTGTTAATTCCGACAGGATGCTGTTTATCGGCATGGAGCCTGAATGGTGCTATGAGGCTGCTACTGCACAGATACAGGATCCCAGAGGTACAGAGAACGATATTTACGATACTGTTTCTGATTTTGCATTTGTGCCGTTCCCGCGTGATCCGCAGTCAGAGGTATATCACCTGGAATATGACACCTTCGGATATATGGTGCCCAAGGGGGCAAAGAATATGAAGGGTGCTATTGACTGGATCTACTGCAACCGTGTATTCGAAACCGATGAGAATGTTATTGCACAGGCAAAGGAAGATCACGTAAATCCCCCTGTTGTTACTTATGTTGACGGTAAGTTCGCAGGTCAGCGCAAGTGGCAGATAAAGTGGGATGACAGGGCATATGACATGCTTATGGAGATGCGTGATCCTTCGAAGTTTGTTTTTAACTTTGATGAATGCTACGGTTTTTCTGATGAACTCAAAAACCTGATTGCAAACGGCCTTCTCAACGAGGTGGCGTATAATGGCGGTTCGTGGACGCAGCTCAGCGAAGAGCTTTCTCCAAATGTTGATGCTGTTCTTGAACAATTCACACGATAACTTCTGAACTTTCCATAGAAACCTTTTAAACAGAGGGTATTGCTTTTGCAATGCCCTTTGTTTAATGCATAAAGTATTTTATATCCAAAACACTCTCCGACAACAGACGGAGGGCGTTATTTACATAAGAGCAGGGAAGAAAAGATTGCAAGGCATAAAAACCGTTCCTTTACGGAACGGTTTTTGCTGCTCCGTATGTGAGCGTTTTTTGCGAAGCGAAAATGAAATGCCATATGGACATTTCAAGCCGAACATTTGCAAGTTAAAAAGCCATTCCAAACTGAATAGCTTTTTGATCTACATGGTACACCAGAAGGGGTTAGACCTCCTGACCCCTTGGTTCGTAGAAATGTAACTCAGGGAACGGCTCTGTTGCGACGATGAAAGATCGCATAACAGAGCCGTTTTGGATTATGAGTGTTTCTATAAAATCGTTCGTAAAACGTAGTCCGTAAACCTATGTGTGACCAAAGTGTGGCCAAAAACTACTCCCCCGACAATTGAAGTGAACCCCAAAGTTTAGACAGAAAAATTAAATAGTATGAAAATGAGTTCGGTATTGCACTGGACTCATTTTTAGTTTAGAAGAAATCCTTTCGTTATTGTAATAATAAATGTATTCATTTTCGCGTTCGTATTTATCTTTTGTTGGATGTTTAAGATAGTAATAGAATGTGCTGCGTGACATTCCAGATAATTTCAGCAGGTCTTTAAGCGGATATCTTTGCCTTAATTCAGAGATCATTTCTGCTTTTTGCCGTTCTTTCG
>JAZSGG010000062.1:0-41785 GCA_045532595.1 Oscillospiraceae bacterium
CCGCTTGGCCTCCGACTTCCTTTCAATTTCAGCCAAAGCACGCTTGTCCTTTTCAGCATTAACAAACTCCTGCACACCGTTTATCTTGAACAGCACATCAAGAATTTCTTTGAACTGTTCGCCTGTAAGATTTTCACCGAAATACTTGTAAACAAGTCCGCCCACCTCGCAAAGATTGTGAGTGCGTTCTTTTCTTTCCTCGGCAGCAATCTTTGCTACAAGCTCCTTTCGGGAGGTCTCTATCTTGGATAAAGACTTTTCTGTTTCCCTTTTTCGCTCATCATATTTTGCGAGCTTCGCTTTCATTTCGGTTATATCAAATTTTCTTGCCATAATAAAATTCCTCTCTTTCATAAAATCAATCACATTTGCCTCACTGCATACGCAGGAGGAACAGCTAACGCTGTGGGATATTCGGTTTGCACTAATCAATAATCTTGGAACGAACAAACCAAATATCCCGAAGGGCGCACTTATACAAACTCAAAAAGAGTTTGTTGTGCGTGAGGGAGCAACTCCCCTCAACCTCTCTCAAGTTTTGCTTACGCAAAACAAAAATACGCACAGCGGTTTTACCGTAAACGGTGCTTCTTCACAGGCTTGTCCTGTTTCTGTTCAGGGGGTGTAGCCGTCGGATTTGCTCTTCCTTCAACAACATCCAAAGCCTCGACAGCCTTGTCATAATCTGCTTTCGGAAAGAAAATTGCTCCCGTGCCATTGGATATACTCATAATGTGACATTGTACATTCCTTTTCCGCAGTTCAATTTCAAACTCTTTTAAATATTCAATTTCACCTTCAAGCTTCTGCATTTCGAAATATTTACAGCCTACTATAGTTTCAAGATAATCCGTGCGAAGTTGTATTCTTTCAGCACGAATATCAATCAACTCACGCTTTTGCTTTTCAATCTCTGTATCAAGATTTTTTAAAACGATATGTCTGTTCCGACTGCCCTTGTCAGTACGATAACCCTTTTTCTCAATCGCACAAGCCGACGCACCTAAATGAATCTGCGGAATTTTGTCAATTCCTTGTTCCGCATAACTCCTATGGTCAATGCGTTCATTGGAAACAGCATATAGCTTGTGATTGCACCAATCCGCCCACAGCTTTCTCCACTCCAGCAGAAGCGATTTATCATTCCACGAACGGTCTTTTACAGTAAAACCGTTCTTGTCAACTCTGCGTGTGGTGAGCAGAATATGAACGTGCGGATTGCCGTCGCCCTTATCGTGAATTGCAAAATCTGAACACATTCCACGGCTGACAAAGCACTGTTGACAAAAATTCCGTACTAGGTCAATCTGCTCGTTACGGGAGATTTCCATAGGCAACGCCGCGTCAATGTGCTTTGCGGTCTGGCTGTTCTTTCGCTTTTCTGCCTGCTCAACTGCATTCCACAAAACAGCCCTCTTCATAAATTCAGGCGGAGCATTCGACGGGAGCAGGATTTCCTTATGTACGATTTCTTTCTTCTTTTGGTAATCGTGTATAACACCGTCATAGCTGTTTTTAATTTTCTCGCCCGAAATGTACGCTGCTTTCGCAACCGCACTTGCATTTTTGCCACGGCTTACAACCTTGACATTAAAATGATAAATTGCAATACGCAGTACCTCCTTGTCTGATAATCATTTACATCATTCCTTTCCTTGAAATTTGAGAGAGCGTTACACCCTTTCATAAGTACCTACAATTTCGCCCGATTTTTTAAGTCTGTTTTCGGGAATTTCTGAAAGTTTGTAGCTTTGCATAAAAAGCGGCGATGTTTTTAATGCAAATTACAACTTTCATAAATTAAGGTCACTCGGAGGGGGATTTTATAACCCTTGGAAAAAAATTTGTAGGATTGCATATTTTCAGAATTGTACTTTAGGATATTTTTCACAGAGTACAGATTTTGAGAATTACTCCCTCTACCTATAAGGAAAAAATCAGAGGATTTTTTAGGGTTTTGTAGAAAACTTTTTTAAGATTTCTATATTTTGTATATAACAGGTAGAGAAAGATAATGCAAAGTGTTACTATTTTGCCTCTCATAAGTTAGCTACGGGAATGAGGATTTTTTAACCTCACGAAAAAAGTTTGGAGAAGTGCATAAAACAAAAGCAACGTTACTGGTTGTTTTGTAACGTTGCTATGAGATAACTATTTAATTGTATATAAATTGTGCTAATTGCCAGGAATGTTTAAATTTTCAAATTACAAGGGAAAATCTGCCGTTAATTTGTTGAATTTAACCGAATTATATGATATAATGTAATTTGGAATATTTTAATTAAAATCAAACGAGAAGTCAATTAGGCTAAATGCCAATTATATATGTGTAATGCACAAGGAGGTAATCCCCAAATGATAGGAATAGGAATTTACGTCCAAAACAGTCCAAAGGCTATTGAAATATATAAATCAGCTTTTGGTTTAGAGCTTGGATATCACGTTTTAAATAATGACGGTACATATTATCATTCGGAGCTGATGAAAAACGGCGAGGGATTTTGCTACGTTGTTGAAGCAAAACAGGATACATATACAGACAGAAATCCTATTGAACTGGGTGTGCCTTTCAATACTCGCGATGAACTTGAACAGGCATTTGCAATTTTATCAGACGGCGGTAAAGTTGAATTAGATATATGCGAATTACCGTGGAGTCCCTGTGCGGCAATAGTAACAGATTGCTTCGGGGTAAAATGGTTTTTGTCCTTGCCGCAGCATAGACCTGCTGATGATTGGACACCTGAGGACTGAAAAATGAAAATAATAATTTTTATAGAAGGAACAACATTTTATACTAAACCTGTGTTGTTCCTATTTTCAAAACACGGCTACAAACCGATTGGAAATGCAGTCGAGATAATCAAATCTTTACACAGCAAAGGTCATAATATATTTCTTTGCTCCTATGTTCGCAAAAAACGTTACAATTTTATAAAGTCTGTTATTGATTTTTATGGTATCGACTATACTGAAATTCTCTGCAGAGATAAAGGCGAAAGATACAGCGATATCGTTGAACGTGTTTGTCCTGATGTGCTGATTGAAGATGACTGCAAGAGTATCGGCGGCGTAAAGAATTGTTGTATAAATGGTGTAAGAGAAGATATAAGAGCAAATATCAAATCTATTATTGTACCTGAGTTTTCGGGGATTGATGATATAATAATTGAAATTGACGGTGGTAACAATGACTGAACTTAATATAAAAGACTATATCCGCAGAGAGTTGTCTTCAGAAGAACAAGAAATAGCATTGGACTTTGTTGCTTATTTAGAAAACAATGGTTTGACCTTTTATAAAGACAACAGCGATTGTTGGAAAAACAAAATTTACTATTGGTGCAAATACAATAATGATTGCATATGTTTTATCTCAATAAAAGACCTAGACGAGCCGCAAAACATTTGGACAGTATGGTCTGACGATATAAAATCGGAATGGCTTGACAAATATGATGTTGACAATGAAATAAAGGAGCTTGCATGGAAACATATTGACCACTGCGGCAATTGCGGTTCCTGCGGAGGCGGACGGCGTAAGGTTATTTTCGGACGAGAGTTTAAAGCTGTCTGCGGCTGTACTTTCAGAGTTGATAATCCAAGCATTGAGGATTTGAATTTTCTCAAGAAAATTGTTGAAATAAGAATAAAAGAATCTGTTAAGTAAAGCAAGGTGAGAACGTGAGCGATTATGTTATCGAAAAGCTGAATATCAGCGAGTATGGGAAATGTAATAATATATGGAATATGGCTGCCGACTCACATACCGAACCTTTCCGAAAAGAAATAGAAACAGGCAATCGTATCGTGTATGTTTATAAAGTAAACGGTGAGTTTATCGGCGAAATCGCTTATGTTTTTGACATGAACGACAATGATTATACTATCCCTAATCAGAGGATATATCTTTCACGTTTGATTGTGAAGCCTGAATATCGAAATAAAGGAATAGGTGGTATCCTTGTGGACTTTATGATTGATGAAATCAGAAAAATGGGATACAAAGAAATCTCCATCGGTGTTGATAAAGATAATACAGCAGCGTTGCATCTTTATCGCAAAAAAGGATTTACAAATGTGATATTCGATGGCGCTGATGAGTATGGGGAGTATTTTAAATTGCTTAAAGTGTTATAAAATGTAAATATGAGGAAGGAATATGTTTGAATTTACGGATAAATTAGATATACTCGAAAATGGCGAGTTGATATTAAAAATCATACAGAAATACAATGGCGATGATGAAATGATACCGTTCTATTATTACGATATCATAAGAAAAGCCGACGGTGCAACTGTCGGCAAAATCAGTATTCGTATCGGCAATAACTTTCATTCATATTACAACGGACATATCGGCTATGAGGTTTTCAAGGAATATCGTGGAAATGGTTATGCTTATAGGGCAAGCCTGATGGTACTTGATGTCGCACGGTTTCACGGTATGGAATTTATTTATATGACTTGTGATGAGAGTAATATTGCTTCATATAAAACAATCGAAAAGCTTGGCGCGGAGCTTGTTGAAATTTGTGACGCTCCGAAGGAATATTTCGGTTGGCGTGAAGGTATGGAGAGACAGAAAATTTACAAGCTGGATTTGGAGATGATAAGATGACTTATTACATAATAGACGCATTTACAGATAAGCTTTTTTCGGGCAATCCCGCAGGTGTCTGTATTGTGGACAAGCTTATTTCAGATGATATAATGCAGAAAATTGCGTTTGAAAATAATCTTTCGGAAACGGCTTTTATACAGAAAAACACTGACGGATATTCTTTGCGTTGGTTTACGCCGACTTTTGAAATCGACCTCTGCGGTCATGCTACACTTGCGGCGGCTTTTGTGGTTTTCAATTTTATTGAGCCAAATTTGAATGTTGTACGTTTCGATACGATAAGCGGAATACTGACTGTAGAAAGAAAAGGCAATATTTATGAAATGTCATTTCCAATAAGAATACCTGAAAAGGCAGAAGTTACAGATGATATAATCAAAGCATTGGGATTTATGCCAATAGAACTTTATTCACAGCGTGACCTTTACGCTGTTGTTGACAATGAAGAAGCGGTTCTGAATTATTCTCCCGATTACGATAGGTTAAGCAGGCTTGATAAATGGATGGGTATAGCGGTTACCGCAAAGGGAAAAGATTGTGATTTTGTATCAAGATTTTTCTGTCCCGAATTAAAGATTGAAGACCCTGTAACAGGTTCATCACACAGCAGTCTTGTTCCGTTGTGGAGTGAAAAGCTGAATAAAACAGAATTAGTTGCAAAACAGCTTTCAAAACGCAGAGGAACACTTTATTGCAAGCAGTGCAAAGATGATATAAAAATCTCAGGCAAGGCTGTTTTGTATTTGCAGGGCGAATTGAAAATTTAATCGGAGGATTTATGAAAATAATAGTTTTCGACATAGGCAGAACGCTTATGGAATACAAGAATATGCCGCTTTCGTGGCTGGATTTCTACAAGGACGGTTTCCGTTATGTTTGCAACGAACTTTCGCTCAACATAACTGAAAATGATATTGACAAGTCATTTGACGTGCTTAAAAGCTATAATCCCCGTATCAATCCTCGTGAGATTGATGTAACTCCCGAAGTGATTTTCAGTGAGGCTACGGCTCATTGGCAAGGAGAATTTGAGCTTTCCGAAGTTATAAACAAGTTTTATGAATCAATGAAATTAACAGCGTATATCTATCCCGAAACTCTTGATTTCTTGGATAAGCTGAAAGCAGAGGGATACATAATAGCAGCTCTGACAGATGTAGCAATCGGAATGCCTGATGAGCTGCACAAGAGCTATTTTCCTGAACTTCTGCCCTATTTTGATATGTACGTTTCGTCAATCTCTTGTGGTTACCGTAAGCCTAACCCGAAAGGACTTTCGGACATTGCGGAGAATTTCGGTATTGCCTCTTCTGAAATGATTATGATTGGCGATGAGGAAAAGGATATTAAAACTGCAAAGAGGTTTGGATGTAAGTCTGTTCTGATAGACAGACGAGACAGAAACGTTGATTTCGGGCAGGATTATACGGTTACGGATTTGAATGGACTTTGGGAGGTGCTGAAATGAGAAATATAATCACAATACAGCACACTCAATCCGAACAGCATATAAACAAAATGATTGGCTCTTTAGGTGTTTGGAATTTAACCGAACTCGGAATAAAGCAGGCTCATTCTATTGGTAAAAATCTTGCCGATGAATATAAAAATCAGAAATTTGTTATATACTCCTCTGACCTGCAAAGAGCAAAACAGACTGCTGAAATTGTTTCAGACTATTTTAATGCAACTCCTATTTTTACTGCTGCATTAAGGGAATTTGATTTAGGCGAGGCAAACGGAAAATCAAAGGAATGGGCAAGAACTAATCAGCAATGCCCTGTGTGGCAAGGAACGATTGATTGGGCAAAATCCGTATATGATAAGCCTTTTATAGGAGCAGAATCAAAAGCTGATGTTTGGGACAGGCTTTCAAAGTTTATGACTGATACGCTGGCTGAAACAGATAAAGATATTATCATTGTTTCACACGACGGTACATTGAGTATACTTTATGCGTTATGGCTTGGTATGGATATTGAAATGCTGAACAAATGTACTCTTTCGGGCAAGACAGGCGGCGTTTCTGTTTTGCAGGAAGATAATGACGGAAATCGCATTATTTTGCGTTTAAATGATATGTCGTATGTGAAAGAACGAATAAATATTCAAGGCATGTCATGCTCAAATTCATATATTGCGAACAGATAAATAACATTTATCATTTAGGAAACATAAAGCACGGAAAAAAGTATAGAAAGGATTGACATCATATGGATATATTCTCAATTATGAAAAACAACCCACTAATTTTAAATATTGATATTTTTGAAAAAGCAACCAAAAAGAAATTTCCTTATTATCAATATGGCAAAAACAATAAATTAAAATTATATGCCCGTTGTCCTGAGTGCGGAAATCCTATTCAGATTATCAATCTATACGGTGCTGAAATGATTCAAAACGAAACAAAAATTATTAAAACTTATGCGAAGCATACTAGTAATAAAATAAATGGTTTTACTTTTTGGAACGAGACAGAAAAAGAGAATTGCTCTTTGTACAAACCTACACCCTTAGGAAATTCTATTATAAAACATAATGATGCATATTCCAAAGAATTAAAGGAGCTTATAGAGAGAAATAAAAGAAAAATTTTTAAAGATATAAGAGAAATTGTCAGCATTAACTTATCGAATCAAATTCTTGACGGATTATATGATTCTTTTCTAAACACCGAAGCATATACTTTTAAAGCTGTTACAAAGTATAACATCCCATATGCGATACTATATTATCAACAATCAACATCTTTATATGGACAGTATATTTTATCTAGCAGTTTAGGAAAAACAATTGCCAAACAAATAAATGAAAACAGTCAGTTTTTTAAAGTTGAACCTGATGGGAAAATTGTAAAAGAAACAAAAGAGTATAAAAATATCGATTATATTTTTACGAAATTTAAAAATAATGGAACGGAAAAAACAGTAACTTTGGAAATATTTGAATCTTTGGATGATAATCAAACGCATACAATTCTATGTGAAAAAATAAATTTAAAATCATTTGTCTATAGTTGAATTTTCCTTCTAGTGTGAGAAAATACCTACATCAAAATAATTTATTAATTTCATTTTATACTATATCAAACATCCTATTTCGTTAAGTAACAAACAGGCACACGAAGTAATTCCCGTGTACCTGTTAATGTTTAATATTATACTAACTCAGGCCCTGTCGCAAACCCAGCCTCCATAGTAAACGCTTCACGGAAGCCAGCCTTGTAACAGATATTTTCCGACGGTCCAGCCCACTGCCAGCACATTGAAAAATTGTTTTCCTTGCAATACTTTACCATAAAGCTTAACAGCTCACTTGCATATCCTTCTCCACGTTGCTCCTTTGCTGTAACAATGTAATTGAAACGAGTGTTGCCGTGTTTTGACTTGTGAATATCAGAGTAAACAACAGCCTTGCCGTCAAGGTAACCAACGAAAAGAAATGTCCCGTTCTGTTCGGTACGCTTCTTGGTAACTTCAATTTCCCACGGCTCGCCGCTTGGAAATAAAATATCCGTTGCAATACGCTCGTCCCATTCTTTCAGAACACGGATGTCAAGCCGTTTCGGAGTAACAATGCTGTTCTTTGCTGTCAAAAGCATAACCCTGTGGTCGTCCTCAGCGGTGTAGGTGTAGCCGTGCGCTTTCAGAGTTGCTATGTTGTTTTTGAAATAGTCCTTTTCAAAAGGATGATAAATTGAAGCTTGTATACCAAGTTTTTTGTAGAACGATGTAATATCATCAAGCACCGCACCTAAATCAGTAATTTTGTCAGGATAAATGCAAGCATGATTTCCGTCATAGGAATCTTTGTTGTCAGCCATATAGAAAAGAATGCCGTACTCTTTTTCTTCATAGGAGGCAAACCGCTTTGGGAAGTCGATTTCTTCCTGTTTTATTCCATTTATAAGTTCGCTATACATGATTTTTCCTTTCATAATAATTCCCATAATTTTTCTTTCTGCTTAATACCAAACTTTAATATTTTCCAAAGCGAATCAACAGCATCTTCTCCGTAGCATTTCATATATGAAACGTGCATATATATTGCACCTTGCCAAAGCAGGTCATATTCTGAACGTGAAATTTCTGTGCCGTAATAGCCATTCAATAATGATTTTGCATAATCAAAGCGGTATCGCATATTCATCTTATCATCGTGTTCGACAAACTGACATATAAACGAATATCCCAAATCAAAATAGCGGCAGCCGATACCTGCGTCGTCAAGGTCAATAAGCACAGCCTTTCCTTCCGCAGTTATCATCGCATTATGCGGTCCTAAATCCGTATGAATAAAACACCTGTCAAGTTTGCTGAAATCGGGTAGTCCATCGAGAATACGGTCAAATTCTTTTTTGAAATCTCTGTCACAAAACCATTCGTAAAAACGTTGTTTATCCTCGTTGAATTCAGATGGCTTATCATAGTCCGTATAGAAATGATACTGTTTTGCAAGCTTGCCGAGCAGACACTCGTTTTCCTCAGTAGTTTCCATAGGTGTACCGTTTATAAATTCCATTAAATAAAACCAAAAGCCGTTTTCTTTAATGTAGAAATTACCGTTGCTCATTGCAAAAATACGAGGAGCAATTCTTTTTTTGTTTCCAAGATATTTGTGAGCAGAAACATTTCCAATAATAACGCTTTCAGGCTTTTCTTCGGGAATACCTTTCAGTATGTAAAGCTCGCCGTCTGCCTTAATCTTATATATCAGCCTTGGCGAATCTTTGTGAAGTTGCTCAAGAACTTCTGTATTTGTAAAATTCCAATGCCTTAAAATTCTTTCAATCATATATACCCCTATTTCGTAGCCAAAGTTGCCATATACTGCGGAGAATAATCTCTTATCCTTGCACCGCCCTCTCTGTCCCTGTCTTCATATAAGGCTTTAAGAGTAAATCCGGCTTTAAGCTGACCGCCTATCTGTTCCTCAAGAGAATGGCTGAACTGTATTCCTTCACCGTTTTTCGCCATTGCTTCAAATCGCTCTTTTGGCATTTTAAGCGGATTAAACGGGAGCTTGTTTACAACCAACAAGGGATTATCGTCTTCAAAAAGAAAATTGATACCGTTATCAAAGCCAGCAAGCA
Source organism: Oscillospiraceae bacterium (assembly GCA_045532595.1). Classification (GTDB taxonomy): domain Bacteria; phylum Bacillota; class Clostridia; order Oscillospirales; family Ruminococcaceae; genus CAG-115. The sequence continues at coordinate 9,720 of JAZSGG010000062.1, forward strand.
GACGTCCGCCTTTTTTCAGAACACGGTAACATTCATTCCAAATATGATAAACATCCTCAACATAGCAATTTGAAACAGGATGAAAAATTATATCAAAGCTTTCATCTTCAAATGGGAGTTTTTTTGTCATATCGCCCTTGATAATTTGTATTGAATAACCCTCACGCTCTGAAACTGTCCTTTCAGCTTCGAGCTGTCTGTCGGAATAATCAAAAACAGTGCAGATTGCACCAAGCTTTGAAAACACAGGCATTTGCTGACCACCTCCACTTGCAAGACCAAGAAGCCTTTTGCTCTTTAAATCTCCGAACCATTCATCGGGAACAGTTATGCAGGGTGTAAGATATGTGCCGAAATTATCTTCAGATACAGCTTCATATTCATCATGTGAAATCGGAACAGACCATTCACAGCCATTATCAGCCCACAAGTCCCAAGTCTGCGAATTTATTTTTGTATAATCACTCATAGAAGTCACTCCTTTTCGGACAGTATACCACGATTTTGAAGTGCAGGCAAGTGTAGTGTTTGGTTTAATAGAAAAAATACACTGTTAAATAGCTTAAGCCTCCTTTGATAGTTCAAAAGAGGCTTATGAAACGTATTCACCTATATAAAATCCGTTTAATAGTATCTTCGGAAAGATTGTACTCATTGGCAAGCTGTGAAACGGTCACACCATTGCCTTTTCTGATACGGATTTCGTTGTTTCTTGCTTCAAGCATTTGCTTTGCACCCGATTTGCTACCCCATTCTCTGCGAATGGATTTGTCGGGTGGAATGTAGATAAGTCCATCACCTGTGTAGTTTCTGATTTCATCAATCAACCACGCAGGTAGAACCTTTTCTGCGTTGATATATGACATTTTTATCACTCCATAGTAAGTATAATTCAAAAAACAGAGTGCAGCATATATCAAATTGTTAAGCGGCAAAACCGCTCTGTGCACAGCCGCTTACTTCATTGTATAAGCTGCACAGAGCATATATGGTGAAAAATTTGCTTTCTTGATTGACAGCGGCATAGCGTTCACTCCTTTCATAGGATATGTTTGGGTATATTATAGCATTTGGTGGTACTTGTTGTCAATAATGGTACATTTTGATATTTGACTTTTTAAGGCAAATATGCTAAAATAATTGCAAACAAAGATTCTAACTCTGATACTGTTAGCAATATTTAATATTATCTCAATAGAAGGTCTCAACTTATTATTAACTGTAATAAGCATTATGGTTACAACAATAAATACTGTAGTAACATTTGGAGGTGCTATAATGACAACATATTTAACGGCGGCAATGGGTGTAACTGGGGTGACCAAGTGGTATGTGGATAATCATCAATATCGTGGTATCAGTTGACGAGATGGAATAGACACCCAGAGGTTCGAATCCTCAACACCTCACCAAAGGAGCCGTAAAAGGCTCCTTTTTCATTATATAATTTGATTTTAAGGAGAAATATAATGTATAAATGCATTTACTGTAACTCTGAAGATTTATCTGTATCAGATGTAATATCATGTGCACTTACAGGTGCAAAAGTAACAAGGAAATTTGTTTGCAAATACCACAACAAATTTACTAATCAATACGAAAATATTGCTATTAAAAAGTTGAATTTTTTCAGAAATAAGATTGGATTAACAGAAAGAGATGGCGGTGTAATTAAATACACCACAGACTTAATCATCAATGGAGTGAATATTAATAAAACATCTTTAAGTGACAGAGCATCGCTATATGAAGATAAGAAAAGGCTTTTTCATGGAATCCATAATGACAAAAAAGTGTTAGTAGGTAATTTAAATAAGCTGAAACAAAAGAACGGTATTCAAGAAAAAGATATAGAAATTTTAGATATGCATGATGTCGTTGAAAGTGTAACATTTTCCATACAAGATTTGTTTGCTTCTGAGGAAATGCTGAGAACAATAGCCAAAACAGTTTACGAATGGTATTGCTATATTAATGACATCGATTTTTATGATAATAAATACCAAAATATTGTTGATTGTGTTCTGTGTAAATGCCCTGTTGAGGAATTTGTTGAGATATGTATAGATTTAAATTTAGAAACGGCACTGAGTAAAATGTGCGATTTAGGTAGTCACGGTCTGTTCGAATATACTGATACAGATGGATATAAATATGTAATTATGTTTTTCTGGGGAATTATATGTTACAAAATCCGAATGTGTGATGAATCTCTTACAAATCAATGTGTAGCAAATGAACTTGAATTATTTACGTATAGTATTGATGGAGAGAAAAATAAAATCTGTTTTGACATATTAGGGAAACTTCATATTCATTCTGCATCAGCAGTAGAAGTTATAAAGGCAAACCACCAAATTTTTAGCGATAGACTACAGAAGCTTATATCCACTAAGATTTTAACATTTAAAGCTGTAGAAAAAATGGTTGATAAATTAAAGGAATCTTTTGTTAAGTATAAAAACAACTCTATTGAGTTTTCTTCATTTATAGACTATGAAGACCCAGATAGAATAAATATTATACACTTGTTGTTTTTACTTTATGAAAACAGAAATGCCTATTCATTCGAGAAAAGTTTTAATGAGAATCTATTTTTAATGCACGATTCTGAAGACGCTGTAATTTTTTCATACGATGATAGGAAAGATTATGTGAATTACCTTATGCGATTGCACGAAGACGGTCAGCTGATTGATAGCATAGAGAGTAGTTTAAAATTCTTTGATGAAATTGTTATAAATGAAAAACAGGCACATGGTTGATTTCCATGTGCCTGTCTACATAATCCGCTGTGTTAAGATTTAAATATTTTTCGGGAAACTTCTATATTGGTAGCCATTCAAACCGCTCCTTTTGTTATGCTTATTGATTACTTGCTTTCAGCAATTGCATCAACAGATGTTGCGTCTGCCTTTGCAAACAGCTCGTCGACCTTAGCCTTGTCAACCTTAGTAACAAGGGATACGATGATAACGGCTGCCAGTGCAAGGAAGAATGCAGGCAGCAGGGAGTAAACGCCTGTGCCGGAGAGAACGGGAACGCTCTCCCAAACGATAACTGCGATACCGCCTGTTGCAGCGCCTGCAACTGCGCCCCAGATTGTCATGCGCTTCCAGAAGAGGGAGAGCAGCATTGCGGGACCGAACGCAGCACCCAGACCTGCCCATGCATAGGATACCAGACCCATTACGGAGCTGTTGGGATCAAGGGCAATGAAATATGCAATAACTGCAATAACAATAACAGCAATTCGGCTGATCCACATCAGTGTCTTCTGGCTTGCATTCTTCTTGAAAAGTGCAAACATATCGTTTGTAACAGCGGAAGCAGTTACGAGCAGCTGGGAGTCAGCCGTACTCATGATAGCCGCAAGGATAGCGGAGAGTACCACACCTGCGATAAGTGCGGGAAGCAGGGAGGATGCCATGAACATGAAGATCTTCTCGGTGTCTCCGAGTGCGCTGAACTTAGCAAGCAGCTCTGCGTTGCCCTCTGCAGGGAAGTTGAGGTACATATAGCCGATGATACCTACCAGAACAGCAGCAACAAGAGTAACTGCTACCCAGATAACTGCGATAAGGCGGGACTTCTTTATCATATCGCTGGACTTGATAGCCATGAATCGTACAAGGATGTGAGGCATACCAAAGTAGCCGAGACCCCACGCAAGACCCGAAAGGATGGTTGCCCATGCAAACGAGCCGTCCTTGTTCATGATGAAGCTTGTGTAGTATTCAACGATGAAGCCGTTTACATCAGCAACAGGGAATTCAACAGCTGCAAGGTTGGGGATGTTTGCCAGTGCAACTACAGGAACGATTACCAGTGCAGCAAACATCAGGATGCCCTGAATAAGGTCTGTCCAGCAAACAGCGAAGAAGCCGCCGAGGAAGGTGTAGGAGATGATGATGAGTGCGCCGATGGTAAGGCAAAGCACATAAGCATCTGTGTTGAAGATGAATGCGAACAGCTTAGCACCTGCGCTGAATGCGGAAGCTGTGTAGATCAGGAAGAATACGAAGATGATTGCAGCGCATACCAGACGTACCACAGGGCTGTTAGTGAAGAAACGCTTCTGCAGATACTCCGGGATGGTGATGGCATCGCCTGCTGCGTAGGACATCTTACGAAGTCTTGCTGCTACGATCTTCCAGTTGAGGTATGTACCGAGGAAAAGACCGATAGCGATCCAGGATTCTGTCAGACCGCTGACAAGGATCGCACCAGGCAGACCCATAAGCAGCCAGCCACTCATATCCGAAGCCTGTGCGGATATTGCAGTTGTCCAGGGACCGAGCTGACGGCCGCCGATGAAGTAATCGGACATGCTCTTGGATTTCTTGTAGGAATAGATGCCGATTGCGAGGATCATCAGTGCATACAGTACGAATGCAACGATGGTCAAAACATTGAGTTCCATAATTTTACTCCTTTTATTTTAATACTTTAGTATTTTACCATATCTTTACCGTGAATTGCAAGCCTCTGAGGAAAATTTGTGATTTTTGTGAATTATATTGAAAAAAACTGTGGTTTGTGCTACAATTAATAAGGTTGTGTCCGTCAATATGGACAAAACTATTACAAAACACAGAAATAAGGGATAAAATGTCGGAACAAAAAGAAAAGCTTACATATAAAAAAGGCTTCCGTGACGGATTACCCATCGCACTGGGATATCTGTCCGTGTCCTTTACTTTTGGTATCACTGCGGTGAACATGGGAATCCCTCCGCTGGCTGCGATACTCATTTCTATGACCAATCTTACATCCGCAGGTCAGGTGGCGGGTATAGGTATAATTTCCGCAGGCGGCGGTTATGTGGAGATGGCGCTGACGCAGCTCATTATCAACATGAGATATGCACTGATGGGTATCTCGCTCTCTCAGAAGCTGGACAGGCGTTACAGTCTGCTGCACCGCATAATCAGCTCCTTTGGCATTACAGACGAGATATTTGCCGTGGCATCGGGTCAGAAAACGGATGTTCCGCCCCGATATATGTACGGACTCATCACTCTTCCGTATATCTTCTGGGCGGCAGGCACTGCAGGCGGCGCACTTCTCGGCAACATCCTGCCGCAGATAGTGCAGGCGGCACTCGGCATTGCGATATACGGAATGTTCATTGCGATAGTGATACCTCCCGCAAAGAAGTGCAGGGGAATACTCATGGTATCGCTGCTGGCGGCGCTTCTCAGCTGCGTTATCTATTACGTTCCTGTGCTGGATTTCATCTCCTCGGGAATGTCGGTCATCATCTGCGCTGTGGCGGCTTCCGTTTTCGGAGCGCTTTGCTTCCCTCAGCAGATAGGAGAGGAGGCAGTCGGCGATGAATGATAGTACATTATATCTTATACTCAGCATCGCAGTTATGGCGGTGGTGACATATCTTATCAGAATGCTGCCGCTGGCGGTATTCCGCAAGAGGATTCAGTCGAAATTCGTGCTGAATTTCCTGTATTATGTGCCGTATGCGGTGCTTAGCGCCATGACTATTCCTGCGGTTTTCACGAGCTGCGGCGACAGTCTCAGCGGTGTGATATGCTCGCTGGTGGGCTTTGCAGTGGCGCTGATACTCGCCATATTTGAGCGTGGTTTGCTTACCGTTGCAGTGAGCGCCTGTGCTGCGGCATTCCTGACAGATATCATTATCGGCTTATTCGGAATATAAAGGAGAAATTGCTATGAAACTCATGTTTGCATCAGATATACACGGCTCTGCGCTGTACTGCGAGAAGATGCTGGAGGCATATCGCAGGGAGGGTGCCGAAAAGCTCTGCCTGCTGGGTGATATCCTGTATCACGGACCGAGGAACGATCTTCCTGACGGTCATGCGCCGAAGAAGGTCATTGCCATGCTGAACGAGGTGAAGGAGGAGCTTCTCTGTGTTCGTGGCAACTGTGACACCGAGGTGGATCAGATGGTGCTGGAATTCCCAGTGCTGGCTGATTATGCTGTGCTTTTCGTTGATGGCAAGAGTTTTTTCCTCTCTCATGGACACCATCACAATCCCGACGCACTGCCTCCGCTGAAGAAGGGCGATGTGCTGATAAACGGTCATTCCCATGTGCTGAAGGCGTTCGAGAAGGACGGCATACACTGCCTGAACGATGGCTCGGTATCTCTTCCAAAAGAAAACAATCCCCGCAGCTACATGGTCTATGAGGACGGTGTATTTGCAATAAAGGAACTGGAGAGCGGCGAGAGCATACTGACGTATTCCTTATAAAGAAAATGACGGGCGATATGCCCGTCATACTTTTTTACCAGGATTATCCGTCAGCTCAAAATAAGCTGCGGAATATCTCGGTACGTTCATTTTTACATAACCGTTGCTGTCGGCACGCATGGTCTTTTTATAGTGAGGTGCGCAGCCGTTCCATTCGTCGGCAGTGCTGTCAAGCAGACAGTTCAGCATCTTGCCCTCGCCAATATGGATGCTGTAATGCTCCTGTACACTGTCTGAGAAATTCATCACTGCGATGATAGGCTTTTCTCCCTCGCAGCGGCGTATCATAGTGTAGCAGCGTCTGAGTGCGCTGTCACAGTCCAGCCATGCAAAACCGTCGGGGGTATCGTCCCAGCGTGAGAGCGCAGGCTTTTTCAGATACAGCCTGCACAGCTTTTTCATGAACTGGGAGAAGGCGTCGTGGATGGGGTATTTCAGCATATCCCAGTCCTGTTCTCTCTTTTCATCCCATTCACGCAGCTGACCGAACTCGCTGCCCATGAAGTTCAGCTTTTTGCCCGGGTGAGCGTACATATACATGTACAGCGCCCTTGCCTGCGGGAATTTATCCTCGTACGCGCCGCTCATCTTCTGAAGAATGGTGGCCTTGCCGTGGACATTTTCATCGTGGGAGAGGGCGAGTATGTATCTCTCGCTGTAAAAATAAAGCATCGAGAAGGTAAGCTTGTGGTAATTCGGCACACGTTCCTCGGGGGTTTTGCGGAAGTAATCCAGTGTGTCGTTCATCCAGCCCATGTCCCACTTGTAGTCGAAGCCTAGTCCGTTCTGATCGGTGGGCTTTGTTACATTCGGGTAGTCGGTGGAATCCTCGGCGCAGAGTATTGCGGAGGGGTGGATCCATTTCAGACCCGTATTCATGCTTTTCAGGAATTCAAGACCGTTCGTGTTGACTCCTCGCTGCTCGTTGCCCATCCAGTAGATGACACGGCTGATGGCGTCCATCCTGAGTCCGTCAAAGTGGTATTCTGTCAGCCAGTAGTTTGCTGCGGATTTCAGAAAGCTGCAGACATGGCCTTTGCTGTAATCAAAATTACGGCTGCCCCATTCACTGTGAGAAATATCGCAGTGTTCAGATTCATACAGATTGCTGCCGTCAAAATCAGCCAGTGCATAGCCGTCCACCGCAAAATGAACAGGCACAAAATCAAGTAATACAGCGATATTGTTTCGATGGCAGGTGTCCACCAGATTTTTCAGGCCTTTTGCATCGCCCCAGCGTGCCGTGGGGGCAAAAAAGCCTGTTGCCTGATATCCCCAGGATTCATCGCAGGGATATTCGCTCAGCGGCATCAGCTCTACGCAGTTGTAGCCGTGGCTTCTGCAGTATTTCACGAGCTTTGAGGCAAGTTCTTCATAGGTCGCAGCGTCCTTTTTCCAGGAGCCTGCGTGAAGCTCATATATATTGAGTGCGTCGCCATGCCAGGTGCCACGTCTGCACATCCAGTCATAATCATCGAAGTTATAGGAGATATCCCTGATTATGGAAGCGTTTTCGGGGCGCAGCTGGGAGCCGAATGCGTAAGGATCACAGTGATCGGTAAAGCCGCTGTCGGTATATATGCGGAATTTATACATATCTCCTGCTTTGGCGCCTGCGATATATAAGCCCCAGAAATTATCATCTCCGACGTGTATCATGTCGGCAGGCTGCCAGTTATTGAAGCTTCCTATCACGGCTACTTTTTGAGCGTGAGGCGCAAATACTCTGAACATCGTACCGCCCAGATCGGTGTGAGCGCCCAGCCATTCGTAGCTGTCGAAGCTGTTTCCGCTGTAAAACTCGTCTAATTTCATGAAATTTTCCTTTTTTCTGCTAATATAGTAAATTAATTATTGACAATTGTCGATTTTTGTACTATAATACATTATAGTGAATAAAACTTCTTAATTCAATAAGCAGTTTTTGTCAGAAGTAAATTATGCAACTATTTTGGAATATTGTATAATTCAGTATGTCATTTTCGGGGCATTTGTTTCCCCTGTAGATTCGGAGGTAATAATTATGGATCTGAGAATTCAGAGAACAAAATCAGCTATCAAGGATGCTTTCCTTGAATTCAGACAGAAGAAGCCGATAGAAAAGATCACAGTAACCGAGCTTACCAAGGCTGCCAATATAAACAAGGCAACATTCTATCTGCACTATTCCGATATATATGCTCTGTCTGATGAGATAGAGAACACCATCATTGATGAGATACTTATTGATCTTCAGGTGCAGGATAAGTTCTTCGAGGATCCTCAGCAGTATGCGAATGAGATATTCAAGGCTATAGTTGCCCACCGTGAGCAGATCGACATTGTATTCTCGGGCAGCAGAAATGCTATCGCAGCGGATAAGATCGAGGCACGCATCAAGCACATGCTGTTCGGTACCTATCCTGAATTCAACAGCCTTAAAAACAGCGTTATACTTTCTTTCCTTATTCAGGGTATTTTCCACACTGTAAAAACAAGCCGAATGACAGGCGATATGACGGAGGAATACGAGGTGCTTTCCAACCTCTGTTCCATGGTCATCAACGAAACTAAGCTTCCTGAGAAGGAGTGACATAGCGTTAGTACCGCTGCAATACTGCAGCGGTTTTTTGTTTTTGTGAATAATTGACAATATGTTACTTTTGTGATATACTTAAAATGGTTTTGTATCGACACTGCACAGGTTTGTGCTATGGGGGAGGAAACAGATAATGAACAATAGCAATGTGATATATTTCGATCATGAAGGCGATCTGTCCAATTGGGAGCAGCACTGTCTGCCTATAGGAAACGGTCATCTGGGCGCAAGCCTTTTCGGCGGTATCCGCAAGGAGCGTATCGTTATCAATGAGAAAACGTTGTGGGCGGGCGGTCCCTGTGAAAACAGACCTAACTATTACGGCGGCAACAACCATGACCGTTACCAGTATGTAAAGCAGGTGCAGGATGAGCTGAAGGGCGGCAGCTATGATAAGGTGCTGGAGCTTCTTCCGCAGCTTACGGGCGACGGAGATTTCGGTACATATCTGCTGCTGTGCGATATGATGATAGAATTCAATGTACCTAACGGTAAGGCTGAAAACTACCGCCGTGCGCTGGATCTTGATAAGTCGCTGTATAGCTGCGAGTTTGAGATAGGCGGAGTTAAATATACCCGTGAGGCATTTGCAAGCTATCCTGCAAGAGTTATCGCATTCAGATTCACCGCATCCGAAAAGGGAAGGCTGGGCTTCAGTGCATGGCTTGAAAAGACTCATCCCGCAAGGATCACCTCAGAGGACGGAATGATGTTCTATAACGGTCAGATAGAGGACAACGGCATGCGCTTCGATATGAGAGGCATGTTCAAGACTGACGGAGATATCATTATAAACGGCGGGAAGCTCACCGTAACAAATGCTTCCGAGGCAACGATCTACATCACTGCCGCTACCGATTACGAGATGAAATATCCCACCTACCGCAGCGGTATAGATCCCGAGACCATAACCATCCCGCTCATCGAAGCGGCTTCCCGTCTCGGCTGGGATGAGCTTTACAGAGAGCATCTCGCAGACTATTCTGCTATCTTCAACAGAGTATCTCTGCAGCTTGGCGAAGATTATACCGAGCTTCCCTCTGACAAGCTGCTGGAGGCTTACAGAAACGGCGACCGTGCCGCTATGAACAGGCTGGAGACACTGTATTTCCAGTATGGACGATACCTGCTGATATCCTCTTCCAGAGAGGGAACACTTCCTGCAAATCTGCAGGGCGTGTGGAACGAGAGCAATACACCGCCCTGGTGCTGTGATTACCACATCAACGTGAATCTGCAGATGAACTACTGGGGCGCATATAATACCAACATGGCAGAGACAGTGCCGCCGCTGGTGGATTTCCTTGAATCCCTCAGAGAACCCGGCAGAGTTACTGCAAAGGAATACTACAACATCGTCACCGATGAAGAACATCCCGAAAACGGCTGGACGGCGCATACCCAGTGTTCGCCCTTCGGCTGGACAGCACCCGGCTGGGATTTCTACTGGGGCTGGTCCACTGCGGCAGTTGCATGGCTGATGCAGAATATATGGGAGCATTATGAGTTTACAGGCGACAAGAAATATCTCGCAGAAAAGATATATCCCATCATGCGTGAGAGCGTGAAGTTCTATACCCAGTGGCTGATATACGATGAGAAGCAGAACAGACTAGTTTCCTCGCCTACCTACAGCCCCGAACATGGTCCTGCAACCATCGGAAACACCTACGAGCAGAGCCTGATTGAGCAGCTGTTCATCGACTTCCTGAAGGCTGCCGAGGCACTTAATACCGATCCCGAGCTTTGTGCAAAGGTGCGTGAGATGCTGCCGAAGCTGGAGCCCTATCATGTGAGCAAAACTGGTCTGCTGAAGGAGTGGTTTGAGGAGGATGAGCCTGATTTCGACAGCTCAAAGGTGCAGAAGAATCACCGTCATATCTCGCATCTGATGGGACTCTATCCCGGAAAGCAGATAAATCACGAGCGTCCTGAGCTTATGGATGCGGCAATAGCTACCATGAACGACCGTGGCGATGAGTCCACAGGCTGGGCGAGAGCATACAAGATAAACCTCTGGGCAAGAACAGGCGACGGCGATCGCACATACAAGCTGCTGAGAGGTCTTCTGGAAAGCTGCACATTTGTTAACCTGTGGGATTTCCATCCCCCGTTCCAGATCGACGGAAACTTCGGCGCATCTGCAGGTATCGCAGAGATGCTGCTGCAGAGCCACGAGGGTGTGGTAAGGCTTCTGCCTGCACTTCCTGCCGAGTGGAAGAACGGCAGCTTCAAGGGCCTGTGCGCAAGAGGCGGTTTTGTGGTGAATGCCGAGTGGAAGAACGGCGAGATCGTTTCTGCCGAGGTGTTCTCCTCAAACGGCGGCGAGCTGAAGATAGAAATGCCTGCAAACGGCATTGTAAAGAGTACCGTTATCAACACATCAAAGGGAGAGAACGCAGTTATATTGCCGATCGAATAAGCATAAATAAATCAGAGCCTGAGAGAATGAACTCTCAGGCTCTTTTGTTATTCAGATGCTGATGTGGTGAATTTGTAGCCTACTCCACGCACAGCGGTGATGTGACGGGCATAAGCACCTATCTTGCTCTTGATGCGGTTTATATGCACCGCTATGGTGCGGTTATCCGACAGTATTCTGCCCCATATTCTTGAGGAAAGCTCGCTTCGGCTGAAGGTCTGATCGGTGTGGGATATCAGCAGAAACAGCAGCTCTATCTCTTTAGGGGAGAGTTCTGTAGGGCATCCGTCCACCAAAACCGTATAGGACTTCAGATCCACCGAAAGACCGTTGAAATCCGCTTTTGTGATGCGGGTCTCTTCATTTTTTTCCAATCGGCGTAGCAGCGCTTCTATGCGAAGTGCAAGCTCTGCAATATTGAAAGGCTTTGCAAGCACCTGATCCGCACCATTGCGGAAGTACATTATACTGTCAACAGGCTCACCTGAAGATGCCAGCATGATAAGCGGCGTGTTCCTGCTGCCTTTCAGCTTTGGTATATATGCGCCTGTGCTGTTTCCCGCAACGCTGTTGCAGAGAAGTATCACATCTGCCTTTTCGGCTTCGTTCAGCGCATATCCGTCTATTCGGGATGTGGATTGTACATCCATTCCCATTTCCTGAAGATATTCAGTAACAAGGCGGCGTAAGTGAGGGTCCTCATCTATCATAAGGATTTTTCCGTAAGGCATATAGCGCCATACCTCCAGAAGTTATGCTGCAGTAGCGTGCTATTGCAGTGAATTAAATGTCATAAAAACAAGGGCGATATTCCTACCGCCCTTGATATTGCTATTTTGGGCTATCAGCCGAGAACTACCTCAACCTCATGCTCGCCGCCGTCAAATACGGGGATAACATTTCCGTCTACAGCCTTGCCGTCAACAGTCATGCTCTTAACGCCTGCGCAAACGTGATCGGGGTTCTTTACTGTGATGTTGTATACAGCGCCTCTGAACAGTCTGGAAGCCTTGAAGCCGTCCCATGCTGCGGGGATGGAAGGATCGATCATCAGACCGTCGTACTGGGGCTTAACACCGAGGATGAACTGGGATACTGCAACAAAGTTCCATGCAGCGGTACCTGTCAGCCAGGAGTTCTTAGCCTCACCGTGGCGTGCAGCGTCCTTACCTGCGATCATCTGAGCGTATACATAAGGCTCGGTTCTGTGCAGATCGGACTTCTCCTCACGGAATGCGGGAGCGATCTTGCTGTAGTACTCATAAGCCTTGTCGCCGTGGCCAACTGCTGCTTCTGCGCAGATGATCCAAGCGTTGTTGTGGCAGAATACGCCTGCGTTCTCCTTGTAACCGCCGGGGTATGTGGAGATCTCACCGTACTCAACCTTGTATGTAGTGAATGCAGGATTGTTCAGCACCATACCGTGATCGGAGTTGAGGTACTTGTCGATGCTCTCGAGGGTCTTGATATCGTAGCCCTTGTCCTTGCCGAGACCTGCAAGTACGCACCAGCCCTGAGGCTCGATGAAGATCTTGCCTTCCTCGCACTCGGAGGAGCCGACCTTGTTGCCGTTGTGATCGTATGCACGCAGGAACCACTCGCCGTCGTAGCCGTACTTCTCTGTGATCTCACGCATCTTAGCGATCTCTGCCTCAGCTCTCTGAGCCTCAGCCTCGTCACCCTTCAGGCGGCACATAGCAGCGTACTCGGGAGCGATGTAGCAGAACATACCTGCGATCATTACAGACTCAGCGATCTGGCTGTAGAAAGGAGGCTCTGTGAACATTTCCTTGTTGTTGTATGTCTGGAAGCTCTCACCGGGCTTGTTGGAGAAGCAGGAGAGGTTCAGGCAGTCATTCCAGTCAGCACGACCGATGAGGGGCAGACCGTGAGGACCAACCTTCTTAACAACGTGGTTGAATGCTCTCTTAACGTGGTCGAGCATTGTATCGGCAAGCTCAACCTTGTTCTCATAGGGTACCATCTCGTCGAGGATGGTGAGGTCGCCTGTTTCCTTCAGGTAAGCGGAAACAGCGAGGATCATCCACAGCGGGTCGTCGTTGAAGTTGGAGCCAAGCTCGTGGTTACCCATCTTTGTGAGAGGCTGATACTGGTGGTAAGCACCGCCGTCCTCCAGCATTGTAGCTGCGAGGTCGATAAGTCTCTCTCTTGCTCTTTCGGGGATCTGGTGAACGAAGCCGAGCAGATCCTGGTTGGAGTCACGGAAGCCCATGCCTCTGCCGATGCCGCTCTCGAAGTAGGAAGCGGAACGGGACATATTGAATGTAACCATGCACTGGTACTGGTTCCAGATGTTAACCATTCTGTTGAGCTTCTCATCGGGAGAATCAACGCTGTACTGAGTAAGCAGCTTATCCCAGTAGTTCTTCAGGCTCTCGAACAGCTTGTCAGCCTTCTCGGGAGTATCGCACATAGCGATCATCTCTTCAGCCTTTACCTTGTTGATTACGTTTGCGAGAGGCTTCTTGTTGCCGTTGCCGTCAACAGTGTAGCTTGCGAGGATGCCATCGTAGCTGCCGCTCTTGTCGAACTTCTCCTCAAGGGGCATCTCAACATAACCGAGGCAGAATACCAGCTCCTTTGTCTCGCCGGGGTTCAGCTCGAGCTCGATGTAGTGGGAAGCGATGGGGGACCAGCCGTCAGCAACGGAGTTGTGAGCCTTACCCTCGAATACTGCATCGGGTCTGTCAAAGCCGTTGTACATGCCGAGGAAGCTCTCTCTCTCGGTATCAAAGCCCTGTACGGGTACGTTTACTGTATAGAATGCGTAGTGGTCACGACGCTCCTTGTACTCTGTCTTGTGGTAGATTGTGGAGCCAACGATCTCAACTTCACCTGTGTTGAAGTTTCTCTGGAAGTTTGTTGTATCGTCGTTAGCGTCCCACAGGCACCACTCGAGGAAGCTGAACAGCTTCAGGCTCTTCTTCTCGGAGCCTTCGTTTGTGATGGATACCTTCTGGATCTCGCCGTTGAAATCCTGGGGAACGAAGAACTTAACTGTAGCCTTTACGTTGTTCTTTGTACCGCTGATGATGGTGTAACCCATACCGTGACGGCACTCGTAAGCGTCAAGCTCTGTCTTAACGGGGGACCAGCCGGGATTCCAGACTGTATCGCCGTCCTTCAGGTAGAAATATCTGCCGCCCATGTCAACAGGAACGTTGTTGTAGCGGTAGCGTGTAATACGGCGCAGACGAGCATCCTTATAGAAGCTGTAGCCGCCTGCTGTATTGGAGATCAGAGAGAAGAAGCCCTGTGTGCCGAGGTAGTTGATCCAGGGCCAGGGAGTACGGGGAGAGGTGATGACATACTCGCGATTGACGTCATCGAAATGTCCGAATTTCATTGTAGACCTTCTTTCTTTGTGATAACTTCAAGAACCGAAGTTCTTTCACAAAATTTAATTATGGGCATAGTTATGCCACTAAGCAATAGTATACTATAAATCCGGATTAATTACAAGTCCTGAAAACGATATCATTCAATTTTCCCTATCGTTTTTGACTTTAAAACCGAAATTATATCTGCTAATATGTTGATTTTGACCAAATGGTTTTTGCTTTTTACCTTACCTGACGAACATCTTGTATCAACGGAGAAATGTGCTGCTATCCACTTGACGTAAAAGCGATTCTCATATATAATATAAGTTGACACTTTATTATTGATAACAAGGAGAATACTCATGAAGATAAAGAAGTTTACACCCCTTATACTGGCTGCTGTTATGGGAATGACGCTCATGACAGGCTGCGGTGAGGATACATCTTCCGCAACTGAAAGCGAAAGCACCCCTGCCACAGATGCTGTTGTGGCTGAGGCTGACCCTATTGATACAGCCATGACCTCGCTGGAGTTCATTGCGCAGATAAACGCAGGCTGGAATCTCGGCAATACTCTGGACGCCACAGGCACAGGCCTTGAAAGCGAGAGAAGCTGGGGCAATCCCACCACCACGCCCGAGATGGTGCAGGCAGTAAAGGACGGCGGCTTCAATGCTATCCGCATTCCTACAACATGGGACAAGCACATGGACGAGAATTACAACATCGACCCCGCATGGATGGCGAGAGTCAAGGAAGTGGTAGACTACGCTTATGAGCGAGATATGTACATCATCCTCAATATGCACCATGAGGAATGGTGCCAGCCTTATGCGGACAAGCAGGATGCCATTGCAGCGCAGCTTACCGCAGCATGGACCCAGATAGCCGAGACCTTCAAGGGCTATGACGAGCATCTCATCTTTGAGGGCATGAACGAGCCTCGCTGGAAGAACACCGAGTGGGAATGGAACGGCGGCAACGACGAGGGCAGAGCAGTCGTAAACCACCTGAACAAGGTGTTCGTTGATGCGGTAAGAGCAACAGGCGGTAATAACGAGCATCGCTTCCTGATGATATGCCCCTACGCTGCAAACTGCGGCGAATCTGCTCTGGCAGCACTGGAGATACCCGATGATCCCCGCATCATCGTTTCTGTTCACGCATATATCCCTTACGGATTTGCACTGGCGGATTCCGGTACGAGCAGATGGGTGAGCGACAGGGCAGGCTGCACCGCAGAGATCGATACACTGGCTGAGGTGCTGAACAGACTTTTTATCAGCAAGGGCATTGCGGTCATCGTAGGTGAGACAGGCGCAAGGATCCGTTTTATGACGGTTGAATCCACCGCTGAGACCGAAGGCACAGCAGAGCCTGCAATGACTTATGTCAAGAACGATGAATTCCGTACATACTGGGCAGAATATTTCTTCGGCAGCTTCAGCAAGATAGGCGTTCCCTGCTTCTGGTGGGATAATGGCGCATTCTTCAGCGGCGAGACCTTCGGCCTGCTGAAGAGAGAATCATGCGAATGGGATGCACCCGAGGTAGTGGATGCTATCATGCGTGGCGCAGCACAGTAACAAATACAAACACGATATCGCAGCGGCAGGCTCCGCTGCGATATAAATATTTCTGATACAACTTCCTTTTAAGGGCGGTGAAGCAATGAGATTTTTTCATATAGGAGATCTGCATATCGGTAAGCAGCCGGGCGGTCTGGATCTGACCAAGGATATGCGTGAGGTGTTGTTCGGACAGGTACTGGGCAGCGCATTTGAGCAGCTGCATCCCGATGGTCTGATAATTGCAGGAGATATCTACGACAAGGCAAGCCCCTCTCCCGAGGCGGTGGAGCTTTTTGATGAATTCCTGACGAGGGCGTCAGAGCTTTCTCTGCCTGTGTACGCTATCAGCGGCAACCATGATAATCCGCAGCGTGTTTCTTACGGCAGAAAGCTGTTCAGCGCACAGAAGATATTCATGTGCGAGCCTTTTTCTGCTGAAACTCCTGTGACGGTCATTCCCTGTGGTGGCATTGATATCGCATTGCTGCCGTATATCTCTACGGAGATGGCGCAGAAATGCTATCCCGATGAGGAGATCGAAGATATCACATCGGCGCTGAAAACAGTGCTTTCCCATGCGGATGTGCCGAAAAATGGCCGTCCTTGCATACTGGTGGCGCATCAGGCAGTAGCAAAGGCGGGAAGCTCTCCCGTGGGCAGCCTTGAGATGGCGGATTACAGCGTTTTTGAGGACTTCACCTACACTGCACTGGGACATTTTCACATTCCCCATAATGTGGGAAACGGTCATATACGCTACAGCGGCTCGCCGCTTTGCTTTTCTGCAAAGGAGGCACAGAAGCCACAGAAATATATTGATGTAATAGACATAGACGAGGACGGCACAGTTAATGTGGATCAGCACCCGATAAAGCCGTTGCATCCTGCAAGGATCCTTTCAGGCAGCTATGAGGAGCTTATTTCGGATAAGCACCCGCCGTCCGAGGATTACCTGTTCATAACCGTCTGCGGCGAAAACGCCGAGAGCGACGCTGCCCGCAGGCTTACCGTGAAGTTTCCGAACTGCGTCAGCATCAGGTATGATGTGGATATCAGGGCAGCCGAGGAGCAGCGCTCCTATACAGAAATGGATTTCACAGAGCTTTTCAGCGGCTTCTATAAGCTGACCATGGGTCAGGATATTGACGAAAAGCTGCTTGAAACAGCAAAGGAGATCTATGACAGATCGGAGGGCAGGGAATGAAGATACTGAAGCTTACTCTGTCCGCTTTCGGCCCGTATGCAGGCACCGAAACAATAGACTTCACCCCGTTCATGGGCAAGGTGTTCCTTATCACAGGAGATACAGGCGCAGGCAAGACCACGATATTCGACGGTATAACCTACGCCCTTTTCGGTGAGACCAGCGGCTCGGTCAGGGGCAGAAAGACTCTGCGCAGTCTGCACGCCGCTCCCGATGCAAAGAGCTATGCCGAGCTTGTTTTTGAGGCAGGCGGCAGGGAGTACACCGTTCACCGTGCCACGGAAAACAAGAAGAAAGCGGATTTCCGTCTGAGCGATTCCGATGGCGGCTACTGGGAGGGCGAAAGAGAAGTAACCCCGCAGATAAATGCCATCGTTGGATTTGATTATGAGGCGTTCTGCCGTGTTTCGATGCTGGCACAGGGCGAGTTTGACAAGTTCCTGCGGCTGAAATCCTCAGAGCGTGAGGTGACGCTGAGAAAGCTGTTCCGCACGGAGCGCTACAATGCATTCGAGAAGCTGCTGAAGGAGGAGAACGACCGCTGTGCCGAGGCTATCCGTGATATAGAAAAGCTGTTTGCCGGCGAGCTTCACGGAGAGATGCTGGAGGGCATCGCAGAGGAGGAATATCACATCTCCGAAGCGGGTCGCATCATTTCGGCACTGGAGGAGAAGAAGTCTGCGGCGGTCAATGCGCAGACCGAAGCCGAGCAGCAGATACAGAAGCTTGACAAGGATATCGCAAAGCTTTCGGGCGATATCTCGGCGGCTGAGAGCCGCAACAGGGCGATAGACGCCTTTGTAAAGGCAGAGCAGCAGCTGAAGGAGCTGGAAGGAAGCGCAGAGGAATTTGCGCAGTCTGCGGAAAGACTTGCAAGGCTGAATGACGCAGCGGAGCTTAAACCTGTATACGACAGGGTACAGGCTCTGACAGCACAGCAGCTGAATTCAGAAAAGGCTCTTGAAGCGGCAAAGGCAGAGGAGATTTCCGCAAAGGAGCGGCAGTCTCTTGCGGAAAAGGAAAAGGCAGAAGCCGATAAGCTTGCTCCGCAGGTGTCTGAGAACGAGCGTTCGCTTGCGCTGCTGAACGCACTTCTGCCGAAGTTTGAGGAGGCGGAAAATGCAAAGGGCGCTGCCGATGCGCTTCTGCCGATGATAGAGAGCGTGAAAGAGGATATCGAAAGCAACGGCACCGAAGCCGAAAACTGCTCCGCAGCAGTGGAGGAGCTGGAGGAAACGCTCAGACAGAATGAGGATAACGCTGCCCGTCTGCAGCTGGTGGAAACGCAGGAGACTTCCGTTATCAGAAACATTGAAAGCCTTGCGGAACTGAAAAAGGCGATGATAAGGCAGGATGAGTGCGGCGAAGTATTCTCGGATGCGAGCGAAGCGCTCCGTGCTGCGGAAACAGCCTGTGCCGAAGCGGAGCAGAGCTATCACAGCATTGCGGCGGCTTATCATCTGAATGCCGCAGCCGCTCTTGCGGATATGCTGAGAGATTCACCGCAGAGTGCCTGCCCCGTGTGCGGCTCTACCGAGCATCCTCAGCTTGCGCAGCACTGTGATAATGCTCCCACACAAAAGGAGCTTGATGCGGCGGAAAAGCTGTGGAAAAAGCAGCAGACCGCTCTTTCAAAGGTGGAAAAGGCATATTCCGTGGCAGAGACCGAGCTTTCCGCAGCCGCAAAGGACGCTGAAAGCAAATATTCGGCGATATTCGGTGAAACAATAAACGACACAGCGCCGCAGCAGATACAGGAAATGACAGAGGAACTGAACATTCAGCTTTCCGATATCCGAAAGGATCTGGAAGATATCCGTTCCAGCAGCGAGCTTATAGATACCATAAAGACGCAGATCGGCGATGCAAAGCAGATGCATGAAAAGGTCATCAACGAGGGCAGGGCGCTTGCGGAAAAGCTCTCGCAGCTTACGCAGGAGCATGCGGCAAAGCTTGCAGTGGCGGAGGAGAAATCCGCTGCCCTTGACGGACGCAGCCTTACCGAAGTCGAGTCGCAGATATCGCAGCTGAACAGTGCCAATGCAGATATCCGCAACAGAATGGCTGAAGCGGATAGGGAACAGAGTGAAGCGGGAAATCTTCTGGCGAAGGCGGCTGCCGATGTGAAGAATTATGCGGAGCAGTCCGAGCGCACCGCCGCAGAACAAAAGGCAGCACGGGAAGAACTTTCAGCAGCTATGCGGGAGCATGATTTTGCTGATGAGGAACAGCTCTGTTCTGCTTTCTCTGAGAAGTCGGAGCGTGAAAAGCTTGCCGCAGAGATAAGCGCTTATAATGAGCAGCTTGCAGCGGCGAGATCGTCGCTTGTAATCTGCCGTGAGAATCTCCCCGAGGACGGGGAAAGGCAGGATATCTCAGAGCTTGCTGAAAAGGAGAAGTCGCTTACAGAACAGAGAAACGAGCTTCGCAGCACCGCAGCGGCGGCTTTGTCCGAGACAGAACGGCTGACAGCTAAGCTTTCACGCATAAATGAGCTTTGTGAAAGCAGCAGTGAAAAGGCAGGTATTGCAGCGGATATGAACAGGCTGTACAAGGCGGTGTCGGGTCAGGGCTATGAGAAGATAAGCCTTGAGCGATATATACAGGGACAGATGTTCGACCGTGTGCTGGACAAGGCGAACGAGCGCCTGCATCACATGAGTGACGGCAGATACCGCTTCGAGCGCCGCCTCACAAACGAAAACGGTCGCTCCACAGCAGGTCTTGATATCAACATCATAGACAACAACGCAGGCTCGGGCAGTGCGAGAGATGTATCGACGCTTTCGGGCGGTGAGAGATTCTTCGCATCCTTTGCACTGGCGATAGGTCTTTCTGATTTCACGCTGGAGCAGGAGGGCGGACGCCGCTCGGATGTGCTGTTCGTTGACGAGGGCTTCAGCGCCCTTGACGTGAACACCTTCGAGCTTGCACTGGAGGTAATAAACAAGATCTCTGCACAGAACCGCATGGTGGGCATCGTATCCCATGTTAAGGAGATACAGCAGCGCTTCCCCGACCGCAGGATATATATCCGCAAAGGACGAAACGGAAGCCATGTTGAGTGTTGATGGGAGGAATCTATGAAAATAGAAAAATGCACAAAAGGAGCTTTTGCAGTAATCGGAAAAGAAGGTTCAACAGCGGATGGAAACGACTTTATCCAAAGGCTGTGGGCAGATGCAAACTCTCATTTCAGCGAGGTGCAGCACCTTGCGAAAAAAGGTGAAAATGGAAATATAGTCGGTATATGGGGAGCAATGTCCGATCTTTCCCGTTCGTTTATGCCATGGGAAGATAACTTCAGTAAAGGTCTGTATCTTGCTGGAGTGGAGTGTGTTGACAGCGCTGAAGCGCCTGATGGCTGGACAAAATGGAATATACCTGCATATGAATACCTTTGTGCCGAATGCGAGAACGAAAGCACATTTCCTGATGTCATAAATTACATGACACAGAACGATATTATGTTGGTCGGCGCAGTACATGATTTTACTTGTCCGCAGACTGGAAAAAACTATATGTTTTTCCCGATAAGAAAGATCTGATCCTATACAGATAAAATATACTTCAAAAATCATTTCGGAGGAAACAACTTTGCTTAAACTTGCAAGATACTTAAAGCATTTCAAGCTGCATGTATCGCTGGGACCTGCCTGCAAGCTGGTCGAGGCGGTGTTCGAGCTTTTCGTGCCGCTCGTTATGGCGGACATCATTGATAAGGGTATAGCCACAGGGGATAAGGAGCTTATCCTAAAAAACGGCGGCATACTGATAATCCTTGCAGTGTGCGGACTTTCGTTCACACTTGTGTGTCAGTACCTTGCTTCGGTGGCGTCTCAGGGTGTGGGAACTATGCTGCGCCGTGATCTGTATGCCCATGTGAACACGCTCTCCTACAAGGAGATAGACAGGATAGGCACATCCGCACTGGTAACACGAATCGCAAACGACGTGAATCAGGTGCAGACCGCTGTCGCAATGCTTATCCGACTTGTTATCCGTGCGCCGTTCCTTGTTGTGGGAGCAACTATCATGGCGTTCTCCATCAGTCCTAAGCTTTCGCTGATATTCTTCGGCTGCATGATCGCTATCGTACTTATCATGTATCCTATAATGCAGGTGACAGTAAAGCTGTTCAAGCGCCAGCAGAAGAGTCTTGACGGAATCTCCCGCATCACCCGAGAGAACCTTTCGGGCGTGCGTGTGGTAAGAGCCTTCTCCCGTCAGGAATACGAAAAGGAGCGCTTCGAGGAGAATGCGGAGGAATACCGCAAGTTTGCACTGAAAGCAGGTCGTATCAACGCTCTGCTGAATCCTGCCATCTTCATCGTGGTGAATGTGGCGTACCTGCTGATAGTTTATTTCGGCGGCGGAATGGTCTCCACAGCACCCGACGGTCTTACTCAGGGAGAGGTCATCGCACTTGTAAACTACATGACCCAGATATCCCTTGCACTGGTGGTAGTTGCAAACCTTGTTACTATCTTTACAAAGGCTGCGGCTTCCTCTCAGCGTATCAACGAAGTGTTCGATATGCAGCCCAGCGTTGTGGGAGCTGAGAACGCCCCCGAGACAGCCGCTGATGCAGCTGCGGTGGAGTTTAAGAATGTCAGCTTCTCCTACCTCGACGGTGAGGGCGCAGAGAGATCTCTCGAAAACATCAGCTTCACGCTTGCAAAGGGCGAGGTGCTGGGTATCATCGGCGGTACCGGTTCGGGTAAATCCACTCTTGTTAATCTGATAGCACGTTTTTATGATGCAACTGAGGGCGCAGTGCTTGTGAATGGCGCAGATGTCCGCAGCTATCCCGATAAGGAACTTCGTGATATCATCGGCCTCGTGCCGCAGAAGACCGAGCTTCTCAGCGGCTCTATCCGTGAGAACATGACCATGGGCAGAGATGATATCTCTGACGAGCGCATACTTGCAGCTCTCGAAACAGCTCAGGCAAAGGAGTTTACCGATGCACTTCCCGAGGGTCTGGATGCCCGCATACTTCAGGGCGGCAAGAACTTCTCGGGCGGTCAGAAGCAGCGACTTTCCATCGCCCGTGCCATAGCAAGAGATCCTCAGATACTGATACTGGACGACAGCTCCAGCGCTCTGGACTATGCAACTGACGCAAAGCTCAGAAAGGCGCTGAAGCAGCTAGACATGACCTGCATCATCGTATCGCAGAGAGCTAACAGCATCCGCCATGCGGACAAGATTATCGTCCTCGACGACGGCGAAGCGGCAGGCATGGGAACTCATGCGGAGCTGCTGCGTGAATGCGAGGTATACCGTGAGATATGTCTCACCCAGTACACCGAGCAGGAACTGAAAGAACAGGAAATGGAGGGATAAGCAGTGGCAAAGAAGAACAAAAAAGGATCGCTGCTGCGTATCCTGAAATATGTAAAGCCGCAGCTGTGGCTGGTCGTGGTGGCGCTGATATGCGCTGCTGCAAGCGTGCTGCTTTCGCTGTATACTACCGTGCTTGTTGGTAACGCAGTGGACTGCATTGCGGAAAACGGAGCAGATTTCGCAAAGATGACTCCCATCCTGATTAAGATGGCTATAATTATTCCGCTTGTTGCGGGCTTCCAGTGGCTGATGTATTTCTGCACCAACGCTATCACGCACAGAACGGTAAAGGCACTCAGAACAGACGCTTTCGCCCGTGTTCAGAAGATACCGCTCTCCTATATAGATGTGAATGCCCACGGCGATATCATCAGCCGTGTGGTAAACGATGTGGATGCTGTATCGGACGGACTTCTGCAGGGCTTCCAGCAGCTGTTTACAGGCATCGTGACTATAGTCGGCACGCTGTGCTTCATGCTTTCGCTGAGCCTCAAGATCACCCTTGTGGTAGTGCTGATAACTCCCGTTTCCTTTGCGGTGGCTGCGGTGATATCAAAGCTATGCTTCAACAAGTTCAGCGAGCAGTCAAAGCTGAAAGGCGAGCTTACAGGCTTTATCGACGAGCATATCGGCTCTCAGAAGCTCGTAAAGGCTTTTGGCTATGAGGATGACGCAAAGGAGCGCTTCAATGATATCAACGAGCGCCTTAACGTCTGCGGCAGAAGGGCGCAGTTCTATTCAGCGCTCACCAACCCCTGCACGAGATTCGTAAATTCTCTCGTATACGCAGGCGTGGGAGTTTTCGGTGCGCTCAGTGTTGTGACCTCGGGCGGAACATTTTCTGTGGGAGCGCTTTCCTGCTTCCTGCAGTATGCAAACCAGTATACAAAGCCGTTCAACGAGATATCGGGGGTTATCACCGAGCTGCAGAATGCCATTGCATCCGCAGGCCGCATCTTTGAGCTTATCGACGAGCCGACTGAGACTCCAGATGACGACTGCAAGGTGCTTGAAAAATGCGACGGCAATGTCGTTCTGGATAATGTAGACTTCTCCTATGTACCTGAAAAGCCGCTTATCGAGGATCTGAACCTGAACGTAAAGAGTGGTCAGCATATCGCTATCGTTGGTCCCACAGGCTGCGGAAAGACTACCCTTATCAACCTGCTCATGCGCTTCTATGACGTAGTTGACGGCGAGATAAGAGTCAGCGGTGAGCCGATAAAGGGTATCACCCGAAACAGTTTAAGAGGCAGCTTCGGAATCGTGCTGCAGGAGACCTGGCTGTTCAAGGGTACTGTACGTGAGAACATTGCATACGGCAGACCCGACGCTCCGCTTGAAGAGGTCATCACTGCTGCGAAAGCGGCGCATGCGCACAGCTTTATTCGCAGACTGCCGCAGGGCTACGACACCGTTATAAGCGACGGCGGCGATCTCTCACAGGGTCAGAAGCAGCTGCTCAGCATTGCGAGAGTCATGCTCACCCTGCCGCCCATGCTGATACTCGACGAGGCGACTTCCTCCATAGATACCCGCACAGAAATGCGTATCCAGAGCGCCTTTGACAAGATGATGCAGGGCAGAACGAGCTTTGTCGTTGCGCACCGTCTCTCCACTATCCGTGAAGCGGACTGCATCCTTGTAATGAAATCCGGTCACATCGTGGAGCAGGGAAACCACACCGAGTTGATGGCAAACCGTGGTTTCTATTATGAGCTGATAAATTCACGTCAGGAAAACGCTTAAATCAGAATTTGCCAGCGTATTGCAATTGTTGTTGTAGAGACACGGCAAGCCGTGTCCCTACGGAAAAATGCACATTTTAAAAGGAAATCTGTAGCAAACGTAATGGTTTTGCGCAGCGAAATCGATTTTCCTTAAGGGAAAATCGAAATGGAGTTTGCGCCCCGTGTAAGCAGCGTAAGCGTAGCGTCGCTGCGTCACTGGTACAAAAAGGCTGCTCCAAAAGGAGCAGCCTTTACTGTTGCTGTATTTGGTATTAGTACATACCGCCCATGCCGCCTGCGGGCATTGCGGGAGCAGCGTTCTCCTCGGGCTTGTCAGCTACGAGGGACTCTGTTGTAAGCACCATTGCAGCTACGGAAGCAGCGTTCTGCAGAGCGGAACGTGTTACCTTAGCGGGGTCAACGATACCTGCCTCGATCATGTCGCCGTAAACTTCGTTGTATGCATCGAAGCCATAGCCTACTGCATCAGCACGGTTGATTGTGTCGATGATAACGGAGCCTTCCAGACCTGCGTTCAGAGCGATCTGACGAACGGGCTCTTCCAGCGCTCTCAGAACGATCTTAGCGCCTGTCTTCTCGTCGCCGTCCAGTGTCTCGATAAGAGCCTTGACTGCGGGCATAGCGTTGATGAGAGCTGTACCGCCGCCTGCAACGATACCTTCCTCAACAGCAGCCTTTGTAGCAGCGAGAGCGTCCTCAATGCGGAGCTTCTTCTCCTTCATCTCAACTTCAGTAGCAGCGCCGACCTTGATAACGCCTACACCGCCGGAAAGCTTTGCAAGTCTCTCCTGCAGCTTCTCCTTGTCAAACTCGGAGGAGGTAGCCTCGATAGCGTTCTTGATCTCGTTTACACGAGCCTTGATAGCGTCGGACTCGCCGCAGCCGTCAACGATGATGGTGTTCTCCTTTGTAACCTTTACCTGCTTAGCACGGCCGAGCTGATACATCTGAGTATCCTTGATATCCAGACCCAGTTCCTCAGTGATAACCTCGCCGCCTGTCAGAATAGCGATATCCTTCAGCATCTCCTTGCGTCTGTCTCCAAAGCCGGGAGCCTTAACAGCCACGCATACGAACACGCCTCTCAGCTTGTTCAGGATGATGTTTGTCAGAGCGTCGCCTTCAACATCCTCTGCGATGATGACCAGCTTCTTGCCTGCCTGTACGATCTGCTCGAGCAGGGGCAGGATATCCTGAATGGAGGAGATCTTCTTATCTGTGATGAGAATGAAAGCGTCGTCGATAACTGCTTCCATCTTGTCGGTATCTGTAACCATGTAGGGGGAGATGTAGCCACGATCGAACTGCATACCCTCAACTACCTCGCTGTAGGTATCAGCGGTCTTGCTCTCCTCGAGAGTGATAACGCCGTCAGCTGTAACCTTCTCCATAGCCTCTGCGATGAGAGCGCCTACGGACTCGTCGCCTGCGGAAACTGTAGCAACTCTTGCGATATCCTCGCTGCCCTTGATAGCCTGGGAGTTCTTCTTGATCTCCTCAACAGCCTCGTCAACAGCCTTCTGCATACCCTTCTTTACTACCATGGGGTTTGCGCCTGCTGCGATGTTCTTCATTCCCTCACGAACAAGAGCCTGTGCCAGCAGAGTAGCGGTAGTTGTACCGTCGCCTGCTGCGTCGTTTGTCTTTGTTGCAACTTCCTTAACGAGGGATGCGCCCATGTTCTCGAAAGCGTCCTCCAGCTCGATTTCCTTAGCAATGGTAACACCGTCGTTTGTAATGAGGGGAGAGCCGTACTTCTTGGACAGAACTACGTTTCTGCCCTTGGGGCCGATGGTGATCTTAACTGTGTCTGCAAGCTTGTCGATACCTGCCTGCAGAGCCTTGCGGGCTTCTTCGCCGTAAATGATATCCTTTGCCATGATGGTATATCCTCCTTAGATAATGTCAATGAAAAAATAAATTACTCTACAACAGCGAGAATGTCGGACTGACGTACGATGGAATACTCCTGACCGTCAACCTTTACCTCTGTGCCTGCGTACTTGCTGATAAGCACCTTGTCGCCTACCTTAACGTTCATAACGATATCCTTGCCGTCAACGTTTCCGCCGGGGCCTACCGCTACGATCTCAGCGATGGAGGGCTTCTCCTTAGCTGCAGCTGTGAGAATGATGCCGCTCTTGGTGGTCTCCTCTGCCTCAACCATCTTGATAACGACTCTGTCTGCTAATGGTCTGATTGTCATTGTATAGTTCCTCCTTATATTTATAAGTGTTTTAGACTGATTTAGCACTCTTTGTCTTTGAGTGCTAAATATAATTTATCATGTTTTTACCAAAATGTCAAGGGTTTTTTGAAAAATAGTGCATAAATTTGTGTGAAAATTTAATAAAAATTCTGTGCGAGTTTTGTCGGATGCGGTTTTGTACAGCTTCATATGATTGACAAAACCGTTTTTGTGTATTACAATATCACATAATAACATATTATGTAAATGATTTATTTAAGTCGGAGATATATTTTATGAAACACATCAAAAAGCTTTTATTGACAATTACTGCACTTGCCCTTGTGCTTTCATTGAGTGGGTGCTATTGGAAAGGCAACACAAAGCACCACAGTGAACAGCTTATTCTTGATGCACTGGAAGAAAAATATAACGAAAAATTTTTCATTCGTGAAATTGCTGTGCGTTCGTCTTATCCAGGCAGACCTTTAGCGGCTTATTGTTCGCCAAAAGATGATGAAGAATTGATATTTGAAGTACAATATCAAGAATATGAATATGATGTTCCAGAGCTTTTAGATACATATATTCAAAGCATAGTTAGACGAGAAATGTATCAAAAAATAGATGAAGTTTTGTCAGAGCATTTCGATGATTATGCTGTTGGGATATATATATACGGCATATCTTCGAGTTACAATTCAGGTATAACCAATGCTAGCGAAGCTACAATTGCTTCCTATACCGAAGCAATCCCCAATGATAACAAAACAGTAATTTGGCTTGCCTTCGCTAATAGTGATTTTGCCAATAAAGAATACGATATTATGCCAATACTTTCTGATATAGTTGATGGCTTTCATATGTGTAATGCTGACATAGAATGTTATTATGTCGATGATTTAACCATAGATAAATGTACACAAGAAATAGAGGATGGTTTCGTAGAAATTGCTAGTATGGATGGTATTTTGAGTTCTCAACGTCCTATTTATTGCTATCGTTACAGCGGAGCACCTAATACATTAGCATTGATTAAAACACATAAATAACTATGTAGTACACATCATAGGGAGGTTATTATGAATTACACTGACAAAGAGTTATTAAGATCATCTCAAATTGCGTATTATGATATTAATTCCAATGCCATACGTGAAGTGCCAGAAGAATATAAAAGCATGTGCACATTGAATACACTATTTCGTTATTCTGATGTATTCAAAGATAGCATTTATGAAAGTCTGAGCGCTACCTGTGGCTTTACTGTTACAGAAAATGACACCAGAGAAAAAGTTTTAGGATCAGAAATGCTGAAAGACGATGAAGCTAAAAAAGTCGCAGTATCTGCTGTATTTGACATAATCGATGAACTACAAAGCGATAAAGAAGGCAGTATTGGCTCTTGGAAACTGGTTTCCTACGTTTTCAATGATGATATAGGTGTAAAAGGTGTTGCCGGTAAACTTGTTGATGGTGCATGGGTTACCGACGATGAGTTTAGTTCCAGTGGCGATGGCTTATGCGCTTATGTTTTTGAAACAAGCGATGACAGCGCAATTGTGGCTTTCAGGGGAAGCCAGCCACTTAACAATTTCGACGATGTAACATCTATGGATTTTGTTTCTGACTGGATTTCTGCGGATGGTGGATTAGCGCTTGAAGCTGATACACCTCAGCAGAAATCAGTATACGAATTTATAAAGGATTATGTTAATCATTTAGGATATGATCGCTATGCCTTTGCAGGCCATTCGCTTGGCGGTAATCTTGCCATGCATGCGGCTTAAAAACCCGACACAACAAACTTGTGACCATCAAAAAAGGATTATGCTCCCACGGTTGCAATTCCCACCGATATATGCTAAAATATATGATGTCACAAAGCAAATGAGACGAAAGGAGCAGCGTTATGTTTTCACTGTTCGGAAAGAAAAAGGTCGGAAAGAGCGAGGAGGAAAAGCACGCCGAGAGCCTCGCACGCACAAAGAAGGTGCAGTTCGAGCCGATGAAGATATCGGAAGCCGAGGCGCTGCTGGCAGAGGATATGCGTGCCGTGCTGGAATTCGTTCCCGTGAATTACTACGCCACTAAGAACAGCTATCTGCTCTGCACTTTCTTCTACGAGGAGGACTATTCCGAGATATGGATGCGCTTCGAGTACCGTGTGGATGATCTTCCACGAGGAAAGAGCCGTATGTATCAGATAGACAAAGTCCTCATGCGTGACATACTGCGCAGATTCGGCGTAAATATCAATATTTGACAAGGTGAAACATGAACAGATCTGTACTTAATTGCCCCATAGAATACGATAGATCGAATATGCTGGATGTGTTGTCGCTGTCCGTGGGGTGGTCGATAGCCTGCCAGAACCGCATGGGCGCTCTCATCGGCGACAGCGGCTGGAACGTTGACCTGAAAAGCGGCACTATAAAGTTCGGTGAGAACACATATAAGTCGGGAGTCCTCGGAACGGAGTCCCACACCTCACGCACATGGCTGTGGTCATGGGAGAACACCGAGGGCGGTCTGCCTGAGATAGCCGCAGCTCCCTCGCGCAGGGCAAAGAAGCTGCTGCCCGATTGCCCTGAGTTTGTAAACGGCAAATTCATGCTGGATGAGCTGCACACGGGACACAATCTCTCAATGATATGCTGTGCGGCGTCCGATAAGGATATCTGCTATTACCGCTGCCCTCACAGTGATGGTGCGGCGTTCGTGACGGTAGAAGGTCTGCCCGAGAGCGTGTTTGCACCGCTGGGCGTACAGGAGCTGCTGAGACAGTATATGGAGATCGTCAGTGCGTTCTATTGCGATCACCGTCTGCTTGCTGCGGGTCTGCTGTATATGAGCGGTGTGGAGTTCACTGCCGAGGGTGCATCCCTCACGGCTGA
This sequence comes from Oscillospiraceae bacterium, assembly GCA_045532595.1. Taxonomy (GTDB): domain Bacteria; phylum Bacillota; class Clostridia; order Oscillospirales; family Ruminococcaceae; genus CAG-115. The sequence goes on from JAZSGG010000062.1 coordinate 39,260, forward strand.
ATTCAGCGACAGGAAGCTTCTGTTTGACTTCGAACCGTCTGAGGGATTGTATCGGTTGATCAACGTGAGTTTTTGACTGTTGTCTATAAATCACAAAACGTCCGTACTTAATGGGCGTTTTTTCGTTGAATTTTTGTGAATATCTAATAAAAATTTTTATTCTTTTACCAATATATTGACATTTATGATAGCGTTTGTTATAATATTATCAATAAAGGGAATATATCTGATTCAGTCCTTCGGTGAGGGTTTTCCTCATAATATATGCAATCATTCAGCTGAAAGCTATCACAAACATAAGCTGAAAAAGGAGAGATACCTATGGTTATAATCGACCAGACCAAATGCACAGGCTGTAATGCCTGTATAAGAAGCTGCCCCGTTCCCAATGCAAACCGCTATGACGGTAATGTAGTTCATATCAACAATGATGAGTGCATCCAGTGCGGTGAATGTATCAAGAGCTGCACCCACGGTGCAAGAGATTACGTTGACGATATCGAGATCTTCATGCAGGAGATAAAGAAGGGCAATGTTTCACTTATCGTTGCACCTGCGATCAAAACTGCTTTCGAGGGTCGCTGGCGTCATGTGCTGCAGTGGCTGAAAGAGCAGGGCGTAAAGGATGTTTACGACGTTTCCTTCGGTGCTGATATCTGTACATATCTCCATGTTAAATACGTTAAGGAGAATCCTGATGCGAAGATCATTTCCCAGCCTTGTGCAGCTATCATAAATTATGCGGAAAAGCACAAGAACGAGCTGTTCCCGAGTCTTTCTCCCATTCACAGCCCGATGCTGTGCTCGGCGGTGTATGTGCGTAAGTATCTCGGCAGCACAGACACTCTTGTGGGACTTTCGCCTTGTATTGCAAAGGTGGATGAATTCCACAATACAGGAGTTATCAAGTATAATGTAACCTTCCGTAAGCTCGCTGAATACATTGAGAAGAACAACATAAAGCTCAAGACGGGTCACAGTGAGTTCGAGTTTTCCGATGTGCGTGGTTTTGACGGTGCATTCTATCCTATCCCCGGCGGTCTGAAGGAATGTCTGAGAGTGCTGGTTCCCGATCTTTCCGTTACCACTTCCGAGGGCGTACAGAAGGTATACGAGGATCTGGATCATTATCTTGAAGCAAAGAAGGCTAATCTTCCCACTGTTTACGACGTTCTTTCCTGCGAATACGGCTGTAACTCAGGCGTAGGTGCGAGGGAGGATTTCAACAGCTTTGATGCTTACAGCGTAATGATGGGTGCGAAGGGATTTGCTGCTAAGCAGAGCGCAGGCAAGCGTTTCCACCGTGGTATCTTCAGAAAGCTGAAGATGGAGGACTTCCTCAGAGACTACACTGACAGACGAGTTTCCGAGCTGCCCACCGAAAAGGAGATCGCAGCGGTATTCGCTCAGATGGGCAAGCGCACAAAGATCGAGCAGACATATGATTGTCATGCCTGTGGATATAAGTCCTGCCGTGATATGGCAATCGCTATCCATTCGGGCAACAATACTGTGGGCAACTGCATACAGTACGAGAAGTCTCGCCTGAAGGAGCTGCAGGAAAACACCGAGCAGCAGCACACCGAGCTTACTCAGGCGGTATTTGAGATCAAGTCCGCTCTTGCAAGCCTGCAGACAAAGGTGTTCCCGATTGCCGAGAATACCGAGGAGCATCTTTCTCAGAACAGCCAGATCATGGATGAGATGAATTCTCTCAGCGAGCAGATGAACGGCATTGTTGAGGGCGTCAGGGATATCGGATCTTCTGTAAGGGAAATCAGTGCGAATATGGACGCTTACGAGCGTATCATGCGCAGCCTGCGTGATGTGGCAGAGCAGACGCATATCCTCGCTATCAATGCTTCCATTGAGGCTGCAAGAGTTGGCGGTGTTGCGGGCAAGAGCTTCGCAGTGGTTGCAAACGATGTCCGTGATCTTGCGATGAAGTCCAATGCGACAGTTAAGAATGCAGAGGTCAATACCAAGAATATCCTCGCAAGCATCAAGCAGATCCATGAGGTTACTGCATCCATCACCGAAAAGGCTGACAATACAAGATGCAGTGCAGATAACACCAAGACTGCAATGGGCAAGATCCGTGCAGGCTCTGAGGATATCAGCAGCAACGTGCAGGAGGTATCCGCTATCGTTGAGGAGCTGAATTCCATGGTGGAGTCCATGACATGATAAATCAGCAAAGCCGCTCGTTATGGGCGGCTTTTTTGCGGCTTTATTGTGAAAAAAGGACACCCTTCGGTGTCCTTAATTCTAAGCCTGATAATAATTGTAGATCCACCCGCGAAAGTGAAGCGGTTTCGCATAGCGAAATCGGTTTCCCATAAGGGGAAACCGAAGCTGAGCTTTTGCTACTTAAAATTAAAACAGGACACCTTACAGTGTCCTTAATTCTAAGCCTGATAATAATTGTAGATCCACCCGCGAAAGTGAAGCGGTTTCGCACAGCGAAATCGGTTTCCCATAAGGGGAAACCGAAGCTGAGCTTTTGCCACTTAAAATAAAAACAGG
>JAZSGG010000034.1:0-8449 GCA_045532595.1 Oscillospiraceae bacterium
CTCCACCGCCTTTTCCAGCGCCGAGCCGCCGTTGTACCACACCATAGCTTCACCTCCGTCACAGCAGCTTTCCCAGCATGCCGCTGTCCTTTATGAGCGGCAGCAGCGAGAACAGCTTCATGAACTTCACCGCCGTGTCTATCTTCGCCCTGTTCTCCTCCCGCAGCAGAGGCTTCAGGGCGAGCAGCAGCTTTTCGCTGTCATCCTGCGTGTTCATGCTCTCGAAAAGGCTCATGGCGGTCAGCAGGATGCTCGGGTCGAGGTCTCCGAACAGACCTCCGCCGCCCTGCGCCGAGGTATCCTTTTCCTGCTCCGTTTCTTCGGAGCCGTCCTCCTCCGCAAGCGCACGGAGAAGCTCCTCTATGTTGTCCATGATACCTCCCTTCGGGCGGCTGCGAAGGCGCTACATGCCGCTCAGCAGCTTCATGACCTCCTGCGGCGAGTTCGCCTTTTTCAGCTTCTCCATAAGCTCTCTGTTGCCGAGTACGGCACGCAGCTTTGCCTTGTCTGCTTTGGAAAGTCCTCCCGAAAGGGAAGCGATATCCCCCTTTTCGAGGGTCTGCCGCAGCTTCTCGGGCGATGCGCCGAGCTTCCTGCCCGCCGTTTCAAGCAGCTTTTCGTATTCTTTCTCTGTCATATCGGTTACCTCCCATGAAAAAAGTAAGGAAAAAATCTCAAAACCCCTTTTATTATTTTAAAATTTATGCTATAATAGTTAAGGTTATACTTGGGTAACTATGTATTTTGTTATCTGATGGATATAATATCATTCCGAGCATAAATGTTATCAGGAACTGTCGCCAAGACACAAATTGAAATCCGCGGCGAAGCCGCACCGAAATTCCTAATTCCTCATTCCTAATTCCTAATTTAAGATAATATTCCCTTCCGAAAGGATGTTTTTATATGAAGATAGTTGTAGTGTCAGACACACACAGAAATTTTGCTGTTCTGAATGAAATAGTAGACCGCAATCTCGACGCCGACCTGTTCATACACCTCGGCGATGGCGAGAACGAGGCCCGTGACGTGCATAATCTCCATCCTGCAAAGGCTATGGTGTATGTGGGGGGCAACTGCGATTTCGGCATGCACAAGTCGCAGCAGATAGTGAACGTGAGCGGCTATAAGATATTCTGCTGCCACGGTCATTATCAGGATGTCCACAGCGGACTTGACAAGCTTGTGGCTGACGCAAGGGTGAATGACTGCCGCATTGCGCTGTACGGTCACACGCACCTTTACCGCACCGAGATAGTGGACGGCATCTTCGTGATGAATCCCGGCAGCCCCGATTCTCCCAGAAACCGCAACAAGCCCACCTACGGCGTTATCGAGATCTCCAGCAACGGCGAGATAAAGATGAACATCATCGCCATCAACATCACTAAGGCATGATCGTGCGCATGATACAGCTCCCCGAGACGGATTCCACAAACACCTGGATGAAGCAGCACCGTGCGGAGCTTCAGAGCGGCACGGCGGTGACGGCTCTCCGTCAGACGGCAGGCAGGGGCAGGATGGGTCACGATTGGCTGGACGATGAGGGCATGCTGCCGCTTTCGGTGCTGCTGAGAGATCCGCCTTATCCACAGTTCGTCACTCTCGGAGTGAGCCTTGCCGTGTGCGACGCTGTTGAGCCGCTGATAGGCGAAAGGCTCGGCATAAAGTGGCCTAATGATATCATCTTCCGTGGGCATAAGCTCTGTGGTATTCTATGCGAGAGCGCCGCAAACGGTGACGGTATTGACATAATATGCGGCGTAGGGGTGAATATAAGCCAGTCCGCCGATTTTTTTTGCCGCAGCGGAATACCGCACGGCGGCTCGCTGATGTCCGTGGCAGGCGTCACGGCGGACAGAGAGCAGCTTGCTCTTGCAATTGCGGAGAGTATACAGTTTTATTCGCTCATGAGCTTTGAGCATTACCGTGATGCTTACCGCAGCCGCAGCGTTACCGTGGGCAGGGAAGTGAAGCTGATATCTCCCACGGGGGAGCGCACCGCCTTTGCGGAGGACATCGCAGAGGACGGGCAGCTCATCTGCCGCATCGGAGAGGAGCGCTTCAAGGTAAATTCGGGAGAGGTCAGCGTAAGGGGACTTCTCGGCTATGTATAGGAGAAGATATGTCAGAGAACGTGTTTAAAGTCATGCTCACCGGGGAGCAGTACAACAGCATCCGCACCATGTACGCATGGGACGGCGAAACGGAGCAGACCAATCACTATTACGACACAGCGGATATGCAGCTTGTAAAGGCGCACATCACCTGCCGTGTAAGGGAGATAAAGGGCGTGCATTATCTTCAGATGAAGCTGCCAACAGGTGTGGAGTATTCCCGCACGGAGCTTGAAAGGGAGCTGGGAGCGAAGCTTCCCGAAGCGCTTTCGTCGCAGCTGCTGAATGCGCTCTCAGGCAGGACGGACATGCCCGATGTGAAGCGGCTCGGCAGCCTTACCACGCACCGCAGCATAAAGCGCTTCGACGGTGCGGAGATAGACCTCGACAGGAGCAGCTATTTCGGCAAGACCGACTACGAGCTTGAGATAGAGTTCACCGATGAAGCTGCGGCACGCAGGCTTTTGGTGGAGATAAAGTCTGCGGCAGGCATAGAGAGCAGCGGAGAGGTGTGCCTCGGCAAGATACACAGGTTTTTAAGAGAATTAGGAATGAGGAATTAGGAATTAGGAATTTCGGTGTCCCCTGCGGGGACGATTTAAAGGCGGCTGCGCCGCAATGCAGCCTGTACTGAAAACATCCACAATATGATAAATGCGCCGCAGTTCAACGATTCGTCATGCTGCGGCGCTGCTGTTTTGGCAGTATCATGCGCTCTGCGGTGCGGCGTTGGCGCAATAGGAGTGAGCGCATTGACGGCGTAGCCGTCAACGCTACGTTCGTTCTGCGAACGAACGCCCAAACAGGCTAACGCCGACAGATTAAAAACGGCTGCGCCGTAACGTTGCATGACATTGCGGCGTAGCCGCATTTCAATCAGTCCCCGTAGGGGACACCGAAATTCCTCATTCCTCACTCCTCATTCCTAATTAATTTAAGTTTCTTTAAAAAATTTAAGGATTTCTTTAATATTCCGTTTTAAAATGATAAGCGTAAGATAAATTCAAGGAGGCTGGGTATGTCTGAGAACATCATAATACAGACCGAAAAACTGGAAAAGCAGTACATGAAACAGAAAGCCGTAAGGAGTGCCGATGTCACCGTCACCGAGGGCATGATATGCGGACTGATAGGCCCCAACGGCGCAGGCAAGACCACCATCATGAAGATGCTGGGCGGACTTGTCATCCCCACGGGCGGCAGCCTGAAGATCTTCGGCGGCACATCCGAGGAGGAGCTTGCAAAGGCACGCTCCCGCATGAGCTTCATCATCGAAACTCCCTATGCAAAGGAGAAGATGTCCGCCCGTGAGAACCTCGAGAAGCAGCGCATCCAGAAAGGCATCCCCGATAAGAAGCGTGTGGATGAGGTGCTGGAGCTTGTGGGACTCTCCAACACGGGAAAGAAGCCCGTAAAGGCGTTCTCCCTCGGCATGAGACAGCGACTCGGCATCGCAAACGCCCTGCTGACAAAGCCTGAGGTGATGATACTCGACGAGCCGACAAACGGTCTCGACCCCGAGGGCATCGTTGAGATACGAGAGCTGCTGCTGAAATTAAACCGTGAGGAGCATATCACCATCGTTATCTCCTCCCACATCCTGAGCGAGCTTTCGCTGCTGTGTACAGACTACATCTTCATCCACCACGGCGAGATAAAGCAGGCGATATCCGCAGAGGGACTGAAAAAGCTCTGCAAGGAGTATTACCTCATTGATACGGATAACAACTCCCTTGCGGCGGCGGTGCTTCAGGATAAGCTGGGAATCACCCAGTTCGATGTGGAAAAGAGCGGCGCCATCCACCTTTACGAGCGCCTTGACGATATCCGCACCGTATCGAAAACGCTGTTCGAGAACGACATCATCCCCGTACAGCTTTCACTCCACGAGGCAAACCTCGAGAAATACTATATGAACATGGTAGGTGAGCAGGATGTTTAATCTGATAAAGGCTCAGAATTATCAGCTGAAGCGTGATAACTTCACGATCTACGTCATCCTGTTCATCGTTGCGTACATGGGTCTTGTCACATATTTCGGCATTCATGACGGTCTGCAGGCAGAGGAGCTTAACGGCGGCATGTTCATGGCTTCTATGGGTACGGCGTACTCAATACTGTATGTGTTCCCCGTGCTCGGCTTCACGTCAAGGATATGCGGCTGGGATTTCAACGACAAGACCATAAACTACGAGGTGCTTGCAGGTCACAAAAGATCGGAAATCTTCCTCAGCAGAGTGCTGGTTTCCTTCCTGTGGGTGTTCGTCGCAGCGCTGCTGATGACTGTGATACCCTTCGCCATCGTCATCATAATGAGCGGCTGGGGCGTGAACGTTTCCTTCGGCGCTGCACTGGCGAGATTTGCATTGAGCTTCCTCGTGCTGCTGCGCCTGACCTGCGGCTTCATCTGCATGACCTTCCTTGTGCGCAACTGCTTCATCACCTTGATATTCGGCTATCTGCTGTACGAGGTGGAGATTATGGTGCCGATGATCGTGAACGAGTTCTCGAAGAAGATCGAGATCACCTGGCAGTTCTCCGCATCAAACCTCATGAGCCTGCTGGAGCTTACAAACTACGAGCTCGGCTATGTGGACGGCGAGGACGTGGTGCATTTCATCACCGACATGGAGCCTTCGTTCGTTGTAGGCACCATCGTATGCTCGCTCGTGCTGAGCGCCGTTTACCTGCTGCTGGGATACACCGTATTCCGCAAGAGCGATATCCGCTGAAAGGAGCGTAGCTATGAAAAACATAATAAAAGCGCAGTTCTTTCAGCTGAAGAGAGACCGCCTGAGCTTCATTGTGGCATTCCTCATGACAGCTGCGCTGCTTTATCTCGCATGGTTTGCGTGGATGGCTTCGGAGCATGAGGTCACCGCAGGCAGCTATTTCGTGGATAACCTCATGATGCAAGTTATGATAGCCATCATGCCGATGCTGATGCTGGTGGGTCAGATGTGCTGCTGCGATTTCCCCGACAAGACCATCAACAGCGAGCTTATGGGCGGCCACAAGCGCATTGAATGCTACTTCGGCAGAGCGATACCCTGCATACTGGTGTCTGTACCTATGGCAATGCTGATGATCGCAGCACCTGTTATCTTCGCATATTTCCTCGGCGGCTGGGGCAGCGAGGTCACCGTCGGCGCCGTGGCAGGAAGATTCCTTCTTGTGGGAGTGGTGCTGCTGCGACTGGTGTGCGAGTACATAATGCTCTCCTTCATCGTGAAGAATCCCTATATCATGATGGCGCTGGGATACATGGTGTTCGTGCTGCAGGTGTCGCCGTTCTTTGACGGCATGGAGTCCCACGCCCTTGCGATAACCAACCTCAATATGCTGTTCCACATCGGCGGCTGGTACACCTACGGCATCGGGGACAGCGTGAACTTTGTGTACGATCTTTCCATGGAGCCTGCGCAGATATTTGGCACCTTGGCGGTATCGCTGATAGTTTCCGCCGTGGCGCTTGTTATCGGCTATGTGTTCTTCAGGAACGACGATATGAACTGAGAAACGAGGCAGACAGATGATTAGATTAGACCTTATACTTGCGATCATTGAGATCGTACTTGCAGTGGCGCTGTTCTTCCTCGCAGACTATTTCGAGAAAATGAAGAACACCAAATGGCGCATTGCTTACCTTGTGCCGCTGTTTGCGGCGGCACTGATGTGCGGTGGCGCAGGCTTCGATATCTGCATGCTGGGCGTGTATCTCGGCGGCGTTATCCTGCTCATCGGCTTTTTCAGAGAGAGCGTAAGGCTCAGAAAGCTTGTCAGCATTCTGGCGGCGGTGTCCGTGGTGATATCCGTACCCGTGTGCAATCTCTCCAAAGCCTACAGATCGGTGGACTATGTGGAGGACTTCAAGGAGGGCTTCGAACTCATGAAGGAGCGCTACGTCCTTTCTGAGCATAAGGATATCGACTGGGATGCGCTGTACGATGAGTATCTCCCCCTGTTCAGGGAGGCAAACAATGAGCAGGACGACGTGGCAAACTACATTGCGTGGATGAGCTTCACAGCGGAGTTCCACGACGGCCACATCGGCTATTCTCCCTCTGACAAGGAGACCTACGAAAAGGCAGTGGAACAGCTGATGGGCAACGACTACGGTCTTTCCCTTGTAGCTCTCGCAGACGGCAGGACAGTTGCGGTGAACGTCGAGCCTGACAGCGCCGTAACAGCGGCAGGCATCACCGACGGCACCGTTATCACCGCATGGGACGGCATGAGCATAGACGAGGCTGCGGATAATTCTGTGGCATACGAGATCGCTATCCCCATGGCGGTGCAGGAAAATCAGCAGTTCTACAAGGCGATATATGCGGCAGGCGTGGGCGGCGATACCGTCACCGTTTCCTTTATCGCAGAGGACGGCAGCGAAAAGCAGGCGGTGCTTGATTCCCTCGGCAGCTATTACGAGCGCTTTGAGGAGACCGTTTCCGACATAAACCGTGGCGTGGATGCAGGAAACCTCAGGTGGGCGGAGGTAAGCTCCGACGCAGTGTGCCTGCGCATCAAGTCCATGATGAGTACCACAAAGGAAGAAGCCGAGGGCGCCTACGACCCCATGAAGAACGGCATCCGTGCGAAGATAGAGGAATACGAGGCGGCAGGCTACGACAAGCTTGTCATCGACCTGCGAGAGAACGGCGGCGGCTCGGGTCTGATGGTAAAGGCGATAGCCGAGCTGTTCTCACCCATGGGCGAGCATTACTACTGCACCGACGCCCTCTGGGACGAGAAGAACGGCTGCTACGCCACCGATGAAAACGGCAGCTACATCAAGGGCAAGGACAACTACTACACAGGCGAGGATATCTGGGACGGCAAGCAGATAGTGCTTCTGGTGAACGCCTACAGCGCCAGCGCCGCAGACCATCTCTCGACAGTTCTGGGCAAGTTTGACAACATCACCGTAATGGGCTTTACCCCCTCAAACGGCTCCGCACAGGGCGTGAACGGCGTTCATCTCAATTCAGGAATGCTGCAGTTCTCCTCTGCGCTGCTGCTTAACGAAAACGGCGATGTCTTCATAGACGCCGCCGCAGACCGCATAAGCCGCAACCCCCTCGAACTCACCATCCCCTTCGACGAAGCAGCCATGACAGCCATCTTCATTAACGACGAGGACTATGTGCTGAACGTGGCACTTCAGGAATTAGGAATGAGGAATGAGGAATGAGGAATTTCGGTGTCCGACTCCGTCGGACGGATCATAATACGGCTTCGCCGTGACGTTCCTTTTCATTAAATTGTACTCACTACTCCAAAATATGATTACATAATATAAGCGCCGCAACAGAACGTTAATCGCATGTTGCGGCGCATAATTATTTTGTGGATGTGTTCGGCACGAGCCAGGTTACGGCGAAGCCGTTTTGGAATCAGTCCGACGGAGTCGGACACCGAAATTCCTCATTCCTCATTCCTAATTCCTAATTACTAACTCCTCATTCCTAATTCCTCATTATCAACGTGCGTATTTCCCGCACAGATCTGCGCATATTAACACGGGGTGATGATATGAACAGATTTCTTAAAGGGCTGCTTTGCGGCGGGATGAACGGATTTTTCGGCTCGGGCGGTGGAGTCATCGCAGTGCCTGTGCTGGAGCGTGACGGCTGCGTTGCAAAGCAGGCGCACGCAAGCTCTGTGGCGCTGATATTCGTGCTTAGCCTTGTGACCACTGCTGCATACTGGCTGAACGGCGGCATCGACTTGGCAGCGGCGTGGCAGTATATCCCGTGGGGACTGGCAGGAGCTGCGGCAGGCTCGCTGTGCCTGCGTAAGATAAGCTCGGTGTGGCTGCACAGGGTATTCGGTGCGCTGGTGATAGCCGCTGCGGTGAGGTCGCTGCTGACATGACCGAGGCGATAGTTGGCTTTGTAACAGGCGTGATAGCCTCCATGGGACTCGGCGGCGGCTTCGTGCTGATGATATGGCTCACGGTGTTTGCGGGGATGGATCAGCGCACCGCTCAGGGCGTGAACCTGCTGTTCTTCCTGCCGATAGCGCTGCTGGCGCTGGTGTTCCACCTGCGTGGCGGTCTCATCGACAAGAGCCTTGTGAAGAAGTACCTCCTCGGCGGCGTGGTGGGAGCATTGCTCGGCACACTCGCCGCAGGCATCGTCCCGAACGAGCTGCTGCGCACCCTGTTCTCGCTGTTCCTGATAGCCTTCGGCGTGAAAGAGCTGCTCACAAAAGGGGAGAAGCGAGAGGGAGAATGAACAGGACTTTGAAACGCAGAGCGTTTCAAAGTCAGTTAGGAGTTAGCGCATTGACGGCGTAGCCGTCCACGCTACGTTCGTTCTGCGAACGAACGC
>JAZSGG010000004.1:0-10664 GCA_045532595.1 Oscillospiraceae bacterium
GATTGATTGTAAAGTGCGTTCAGACAGCGGTTTAGAGCAACGTTACGGCGTAGCCGTTTTTAAATCCGTGAGCGGAGCGAACACAATAATTCCTCACTCCTCACTCCTAACTCCTCACTGAATTTGACGAGCTTTCGCTCGTCAAATTCCGATTTACCGTTGTTCCTCAATATACTTCCGTATAACCTCGGCGAACTGTTTGCCAAAGCGCTCTGCCTTGATGCTGCCTATGCCGCTTACCTGCATGAATTCCGCAGTGGTGAGCGGCTTTTTAATGCTCATATCACGCAGAGTTGCATCCGAGAAGATAACATACGCAGGTACTCCGAGAGTCGCAGCTGTCTTTTTGCGAAGCTCTCTCAGACGCTCCATAAGTGCGCTGTCCTCCTCGCCTGTTGCTGCAGGCTTCTTTGCAGGAGCAGCAATACCCTCAACTGTCGGTGCCTTAGGACGCTTCATCAGCAGCGTTCTGCGTGCTTTTATGAACTCGTCTGCCTTGTCGGTCAGCGACAGCGGCTCGCCCTCTATGTAGGAAAGCTCGGTGAGATGCTCTGTGACAGCAAGTATCTCCTCACGGGATATCCCCTTCATTATACCGTAAGTGGAAAGACATCTGCATTCCTCAGAAACAGTACCTGCACCACGAAGGATATCCACAACGAGAGCCTTATCACCCCCGATACAACGCTGCTTCATGCGGAACACGCAGGAAAGTATCTTCTGTGCAGATACAGTAACATCAACGGTATCGTAATCGCTGTTGCAGCTGCCGCAGTTTCCGCAGAATGAGCCTGTGCTCTCTCCGAAATAACGCAGCATAAATGCTCTCAGACAATGACTGGTGGTGGAGTAGAACGTCATCTGCTTCAGGCGCTCTTTGTCACGCTCCATTAGCTGCTCTGCAAGTTCGGGAGAAATATCCGCCTCGGTCTTGCCGTTCTCTATGAGATATGTATTGGTGCGCACATCCATGCCGCTGTACAGCAGGATGCAGCGTGCCGCAGAGCCGTCACGGCCTGCTCTGCCCGCCTCCTGATAGTAGCTTTCGATGTCCTTCGGCATATTGTAATGCACCACCAGCGACACATCTGATTTATCTATGCCCATACCGAATGCATTGGTGGCAACGACCACCCTTGCCCTGTCATAGATGAAAGCCTCCTGCGCCGCCGCCCTTTCCTCGGGCGCCATGCCTGCGTGATACTTCACCGCCTCTATGCGGTTGAGATTCAGCATCGCGCAGACGGAATCCACCGTCTTTCTTGTGGAGCAATACACGATCGCACTTCTGTCTCCCGCTTCACGCAAGATAGAAAGCAGCTCAGCTTCCTTCTGGTTATTGGAGCGCTTTCGCACCTCGAAATACAGATTTTCACGATCAAAGCCTGTGGTCAGCTTCAACGGGTCACGCAGACCCAGTATCTCCTCAATATCACGCTTTACAGCGGCAGTTGCCGTTGCAGTGAACGCCGCCACCACAGGGCGCTTCGGGAGCCTTGCAACGAACTCCGATATCCTCAGATAGCTGGGACGGAAATCCTGTCCCCACTGGGAAACGCAGTGGCTCTCATCCACCGCTACAAGAGGGATCTGTATGCTGCCACATAGTGCAATAAACTCCTCCACGGGCAGCCTTTCGGGAGCGACATATAGTATCTTGCAGCTGCCTGAGCGGACATATTCCAGCTGCGCATAATACTCATGCGCCGTAAGCGAGCTGTTTATATATGCCGAGGGAACTCCCGACTGCCGCAGCGCCTCCACCTGATCCTTCATCAGCGATATCAGCGGAGAAATAACTATGGCCGTACCCTCCATAAGCAGCGCAGGTATCTGATAGCACATGGATTTTCCAGCACCCGTTGGCATGACGCCGAGGCAGTCCCTGCCGCCGAGGATGCTGTCTATCATCTGCTCCTGACCCTCTCTGAAGCTGTCGTGTCCGAAATATTTCTTCAGAGCCTGAAGCTTGTCCATCTTGTTACTCCTGACCTTTCAAATGCTTTTTGTATATCTGTTCCTGTGTCTCCACGAACACCCTGCCCTTTTTTACGGTAACAAACCTGTTCCTGCAGGGATTTATCTTGCCGCTGCCTTTGAGGATTATCTCCTCTGCCATGGAGATACGCAGGCTGCTCGGCTCTATACCTCCGTCCATCAGTATCCTGCGGATGGCTCTGCTGCGTATCGGCTTAGGCTGGGTTGCAAGCGTCTCAGCAAGATAGCCGCCCTCCGTTGCCGCTTCGGAAAGTGCTTCAGCCGCCATAGCTTCAAGAAGCTCGCTGTCCTCACGCAGATTCTTCTGCATACGGGCAGCGGTATCGAGAAAAGAACCGTTTATCTTCAGCAGCTCAGGCAGCACGCTGTGGCGCACCTTGTTGCGTGTATAATCATCGCAGAGGTTCGTCTTATCCGTCACGAAATCAAGGGCATTGTCGGCGCAGTACCGCTCCACCTCTTCCCTTGTGCAGTATATCAGCGGACGGATGATGTTCCCCCTTACAGGTGGAATGCCGCAAAGTCCCTTCAGACCAGTTCCTCTGAGCATATTCAGCAGCACTGTTTCTGCGCTGTCATTTGCGTTATGTGCAGTTGCAAGCTTCCTGCCCTCAGAGACCTTTGCAAAGAAATCATACCGCACCTTGCGGGCAGTTTCCTCTATGCTCTCGTGCTTCTGCTGAACAGTACGCACATCCGTTTCGAGCAGGAAAAGCTCTACTCCCAGCCTTGTACAAAGCTCCTGACAGAAAAGCATATCGCCGTCCGATTCCTCGCCACGAAGTCCATGATTCACATGGCAGGCATACAGAGTTACTCCCAGCTCCTCACGAAGCTTCCACAGCGAGTGCAGCAGCGAAACGCTGTCCGCACCGCCCGAAAGCGCAACGACTACTTCTTCACCCGAAAACAGCATGGAATAATCGCCGATGGCATTTCTGATATTATCAATAAATGATGTTGTGTTCATATTCTTTCCGTAAGACATAAGGACACGGAAAGCCGTGTCCTTGTTGTTAATTCTGTTCCGTATACTGGATCGCTGCATTTGTGAAGCGTGTATACTGACCATCCCAGCCGAGAGGCACAGTGCCGGGCTCGCCGTGACGGTTCTTCGCCACGATGCATTCGCAGGAATTCACATTCGGATCGGTCTTGTCGTAATATGCGTTTCTGTACAGGAACATTACGATATCCGCATCCTGCTCGATAGATCCCGATTCACGCAGGTCAGAAAGCATCGGGCGCTTGTCGGGACGCTGCTCAGGACCTCGTGCCAGCTGCGAAAGGCAGATGATGGGAACGTTCAGCTCCTTAGCCATGATCTTCAGATTTCGTGTGATATCCGAGATCTCAACAACTCGGTTGCCGCCGTAGTTTTTGGTGGAACTCATCAGCTGCAGGTAGTCGATAACTACCAAACCGAGATTCTTCATACGGCGCAGCTTGGATTTGATTCCCGCTACGTTCACGCCTGCGGTATCGTCTATGTAGATATTCAGTCGGGAGAGGATATCAGCCGCCCTGCCGATGTCCTTCCACTTCTCCTGCGGAATGTTGCCCGTGCGCATCTGATCGGAGCTTAAAGAGGCTTCTGAGCTGAGCATTCTGCCTACTATCTGCTCCTTGGACATTTCCAGGCTGAACACGGCTATGGACTTGTCCGTATGCTTCTTGCCCACGTTGGTTGCGATATTCATCGCAAAGGACGTCTTACCCATACCGGGACGTGCCGCAAGGATGATAAGGTCGGACTTGTTCAGACCGTGAATACGCTTGTCAAGCTCGGTATACAGCGTGGAAAGACCTGTCATTGCGGGACCGTTGCCCTCCTGCGCCGTGCGGGCAAGATCGTTGAGCATGTTTATTCTGTCAAGAACGATGCCACTTATGTGGGTCAGACCCTTTACCTCGTTGCCGCTGCGGATATCAAAGATGCGCTGCTCTGCAAAGTCAACAAGGGTGTTTGCATCCTCGCCGCCTGCGTTTGCGGTATCCATGATGTCCTTCGCCGCAAAGATAAGGCTTCGGGTCATGTACTTTTCTGAAACGATATCCGCATACTTGCTGACAGAAGAGATGCTCGGCACCGCCGTTGTCAGCTTTGCAAGATACTCCTTCGCCTGCTCTGCGGTCTCAAAAACGCCCTGCTGCATGATCTTTTCCAGCACGGTGACGATATCGATACGCTCGCCCGAAAGGAACATCTGCAGCATAACGGTGTAGATATCCTTATGCAGCTGCACATGGAAATGCTCAGGCTGGAGATTGGTGGCGATATCCGTCATCGCCTCGCCATCCATAAGTACAGCACCCAGTACGGATTGCTCCGCATCAAGGTTATAGGGCAGGTTTATGCCCGAGAGATCGTATTCAGCCATATCAGCCCTCTACAACGGAAACTGTGAACTTCGCAACAACGCCTGCATACAGTCTTGCCTCTGCGGCGAAATCACCGAAGCCCTCTATCTTCATGGAAATATTGATCTTTTTCTTGTCCACATCGCAGCCGAGGCTCTGCTTGATGGCAGCGGAAACTTCCTTAGCGGTGACAGTACCGAAAAGTCTGCCGTTTGCGCCTGCCTTAGCCTTGACCTCGATCTTCTGATCGTTCAGCTTTTCTGCAATAGCCTTTGCATTTGCTGTGTCAACGTCGATCTTGTGCTGTGCGTGATCCTTCTGACCCTGCAGCAGGTTGAGGTTCTTTGCATTAGCTTCCTGTGCAAGACCCTTCTTGATGAGGCAGTTGATAGCGTAGCCGTCCTTTACCTCGTGGATCTCGCCCTTCTTGCCTGTGCCTTTAACGTCCTGTAAAAGAATTACCTTCATTGTATTGTCCTCCTTGTGGATTGATCTGTATTATATTATTCGTTCCGAAAACAGAAAAAGTTCAATTATGCCTGAGATAAGCCGTCTCATGTTTGCGACAAACTATCATAGTAGGCGTCAATTGCCTCGTACAGCTTCTGAACAGCTTCAGATGCACTTATACCATACAGCTGCGCACCTGCCATTGTGGAATGTCCGCCGCCGTCATCCTTCTTGTTGCCAAGACTCTCCATTATGACCTGAACATTGATCTTGCCGAGAGATCTCGCACTGAAGGACCAGCCGTTCTGTTCACCATTAATTATAGTGTACATCACAAAGGATGCATCCACTCCGCTGATATACAGCATCTCATCCGCTGCCTGCGAACAGGTGACACGATTATCGGGGAATATCTCATCCACGATAGCTACCGCACAGCTGCGGTAGATCTCAGCGGAAGATACGATCTCAGACTTCTTTGCCTTGCTGTTCATGGTGGTGGCAAACAGTCCCTTTACGGATACAGTATCAGCACCCATCTTTTTAAGGAACGCCGCCGCTTCAAAGGTAGATACTCCCGCACGCATTACGAAATCCTTCGTATCAAGAGTGATACCCGCCAGCAGCGCTTCTGCTTCAAGCGGTGCTATCACCTGATTCACTCCGAAATACTGGATAAGCTCTGTTACCATTTCAGATGCGGAAGAAACATTAGGATCCTGCCACATGATGCCTGCGTTTTCAATAGCACCCGTGCTGAGACGGTGATGGTCTATCACGACAAGGTGTTCGGAATCGACCTTTTCATAAAGCTCAGTGTTATCCAGCTTCTTGATGATGTGAGTATCCACGATTATCAGCAGTGAGTTTGCCGTAAAGCGCTCGTTTGCTTCAGCAGGTTCGATCACGATAGGATCTTCCTTGTAGTCCTTATGCTCGTCGAAGCGCTCAATAAGCGGTGTAGCGGCGTTCATCTGCTTGTTCACCACCGCATAAGCGGAAAGACCCATCTTGCGCATTGCCGCCGCAAGTCCTATTGCAGAGCCTACGCTGTCGAAATCGCCATAGCTGTGTCCCATTATGTACACAGTATCAGCAGCACGAGCCACCATCTTGATGTCATCCGCCATGATACGGGTCTTTACACGGCTGTAGCGTGCCGTACCCTGAGTGACCGCACCATAGAAATGGAAACCCGATTCGGTCTTTATTGCAGCCTGATCGCCACCTCTGCCTAGCGCCATGGAGAGTGCCTGTCTCGCATAGCCCTCGCTCTCTGCGAGAGTAGCAGCAGTTCTGCCGATACCTATAGAAAGCGTTACGTTTGTTCTGTCAGTGATCTTGATCTCTCTTGCCTTATCCAGAATATTTACCTTATTGTGGATCATATCACGCACATAGCGTTCTTCAACCACCACCAGGAAACGATCGGAAGTAAGCTTCTGCAGAACAGCGTTCATCTCACTGAAATATTCCTCCATCAGACGGTCTATCTGAATGGTGACGTATGCCTTTTCGCTCTCCTTGCTGTCATTGAACAACTCCTCATAGTTATCGACCATTACGATCATGACCATGGGCTTTGACATGCGGTGTTCTTCCTGCAGCGCCTTATGCTCGGTTATATCCTTGAAGAACATCATGGATATCTTATCCACATTCTCGGGGATATCTACATTCTTTCTGTTTTCCTGAACCACCTCATCAGGCGTGAACTGCGGCATTCTTGCGTATACACGGTATGTTCTGCCGTTATACACTATCTCTCTGCCGTCGCCTATAAACATCTCCACAGGCTCGTCCGTGACCATATCAAGGGAGTTCTCCTCTTCATCAGGTTCAAAGAAGCACTCACGGAAGCTTTCGTTGCTCCACACGATAAGGCGGTTGTCGTTCACCAGTGCAACGGGCAGCGGAAAGCTGCACAGCGCCACACGGTTAGAGCTGTCGATAGTATCGTTCAGCTGCTCGAAATAACAATATTCATTCTTGCGTATCTGAATGAGCTTTCCCACTGCAAGACCCGAAACGGTCATCAGCACAGGCAGCGAAGTCCAAAATATCAGCGGCTCATCCCTGAACAGGATAGTTGCCAGCACGATCAGGCAGACTATCAGCGCTCCTACCGCAGCAAGCAGGATATTGCTCTTGTAAAAATTCTTCATAGCGTCCTCCGTTTATTTTATATGGGGGAACTGTTATACTTCCATGATGATAGGAAGTATCATGGGGCTGCGCTTTGTCTTGGAATAGATATAGTCGCTCAGAGCGTCACGCATAGCGGATTTGATGTTGCCCCACTCACGGATGTTGCGCTCCTGGCAATTATTCATAACGTTCTTCATAAGCGCCTTTGCCTCGTCCATCAGAGCCTCGCTCTCACGGACATATACGAAGCCTCTCGATACGATATCGGGACCTGCAAGCACTCTGCCTGTCTCACGCTCGATAGTGGCAACAATGACCATCATGCCGTCCTCTGCGAGATGCTTTCTGTCACGCAGAACTACAGAGCCTACATCGCCCACGCCGTAGCCGTCAACCATCACACGTCCGCTGGGAACAGTGCCTGTGAACTTCATCTCAACACCGTCTGTCTCAATGACCTGACCATTGTCGCTTATGAAGCAGTTTCCCTCGGGGATTCCCATCTGCAGAGCAAGCTTTGTGTGCTTCTTCAGGTGCTTGTACTCGCCGTGGATGGGGATAAAGAACTTAGGCTTTGTAAGGGATATCATCAGCTTCAGCTCATCCTGGCAGGCATGACCCGAAACATGCACGTCGTACATGCTCTCATACACTACCTCTGCGCCCTGCTTCATCAGCTCGTTCACTACCTTTGTAACAAGCTTTTCGTTGCCGGGGATAGGAGTTGCAGAAATGATGATGAAATCCTCAGGGGTGATAGTTACCTGTCTGTGATCGCCGCTGGACATTCTGGAAAGTGCGGACATCGGCTCGCCCTGAGAGCCTGTGGTACATATTACAAGGCGCTCAGGCGGATATTTGTTGACATCGTCGATATCAATAAGAGTACCCTCCGGCACCTTGATATAATTAAGCTCAGCAGCCTTGGCGATAACATTCACCATGCTTCTGCCCGAAACAGCCACCTTTCTGTCGTGGATGACCGCCTGATCAATTATCTGCTGTATTCTGTGTATATTACTGGAGAAGGTCGCAATTATCACACGCTTGCCCTCTGCGGTGTTGAACAGACCTCTGAAGCTCTCTCCCACACTGCGCTCGGACTTTGTATAACCGGGACGCTCGGCATTGGTGCTTTCGCTCATAAGCGCCAGCACGCCCTGATTACCCAGCTCGCCGAAGCGTGCAAGATCGATTATACCACCCTCAATGGGAGTATAGTCCACCTTGAAGTCACCTGTATGAATGATGACACCTGCGGGAGTGTGGATAGCCAGTGCGCAGGAATCGGGGATGGAGTGGTTCACACGGATGAACTCAACCGACATACAGCCCAGTTTAACCTGCTGACGGGGAGTAACCACATTGAGAGACGCCTGAGAGAGCAGATTATGCTCCTTCAGCTTACCCTCCACAAGACCGAGAGTCAGCCTTGTGCCGTAGATCGGGACATTCACCTTCTTCAGCAGATAAGCGAGAGAACCGATATGATCCTCATGACCGTGAGTGATAACGATGCCCCTGAACTTATCCTTGTTGCGCTCAAGATATGTGAAATCAGGCACAACGAGATCAACACCCGGCATATCATCATCGGGGAAAGCAAGTCCGCAGTCAACGATCAGCATATCATTGCCACACTCATAAACATACAGATTCTTTCCGATCTCATTCAGACCGCCCAGTGCCACAAAGCGCACAGGTGTCTTGCAGGGAACATCGGCATTATATACCATAGTGCTCTTCAATGTCTTGCTGCTCTTTTCAGATGCTGTGTTCTTGCTTCTGAATTTCTTCACAGCAACGGTACCCTTTGCCTGCTTTGCTGTTGAAGTTGTCTGCTTAGAAGATTTCTGCGTCTTCTGTGTCCTCTGCGCCTTCACAGACTGAGTCTGTTTTGCGGAAGAAGTCTTTTTCTGTTCACTATTACTCTTGCGGGATGATTTCTGCGCTGCTGCTTTTGCAGGCTTATTTCCCTTGGGAGAGATATTTTCTGTCTCTGTAAGGAGCTTGTTGTTAGAGAGTAATCCCATTTTATGATCCTTTCTGTCGTATACAGCCTCGCACCGACAAACGATGCCACGATGCATCGGCTGGATTTTATTCTGAATAAGATATATATGTATGCACGAACGCATTTACTGACCTTATGATATGCAGATGCCATTGCGAAAATACGGCACACTTCGCCATAATACAGTTAATATTATTATACCGCCAAACAACTGAAATGTCAAGAGTGCTTATCCCATATATTTCCACATCGCAAAATATCGCATATATATCATATCCGTTTAAATCTTCCTTTTATATTTTAGTCCGAAGTGCAAATATTAATCCTCGTCAGAAAAAACGATCTCTGCAAGGAGTTAGATATATGGAAAAACTATGCAAAATGCTGTCAAGGCTGCTCTGTTGCACGATAGCCGCCACAGCAGCAGGTCTTTCAGGGATGTATGCGCTGCTGCCGTCAGCTATGAGCGTAGAGGCAGGCGCCTCGGACAGCTCCTGCTGGCTGGGAACTGAGCTTCGGGAGAACAGCCTGTACCTCGGCTCCGTGCCGATAAAGCAGGTGGAGCTTGACGAGACTGAAAGACCGATGCTCATCCCCTGCGGCACGCCGTTCGGAATAAAGCTGCGTACAGACGGGGTAATAGCGGTGACCGTAACAGATGGCTCACCTGCGGAAAAAGCAGGCATCTGTGAAGGGGATATCATCATCTCGGTAAACGGAGAAAAGGTAAGCTCCAACAACGCAATAAGCTCAGCAATACAGCTATGCCCCGAAAAATGCGAAATTATTCTCAGGCGTGGCGACAGCGAAAAGCTTATCAGCGCCGTACCGTACAAAGACTGCGGCATCTACAAAATAGGTCTGTGGGTGCGTGACAGCGCTGCGGGTCTGGGTACGATGACGTATTTCGATGCAGAAAACAGCATGTATGGTGGTCTCGGACATCCTGTAAGCGATGTTACAACAGGAGCGCTGATGCCGCTCGGCAGCGGCGAGATAACTGCTGCGGATATTACAGGCATCGTTCAAGGCACAGCAGGAAAACCAGGCGAACTTTGCGGCACGCTGATATCCGACAGCACACTCGGTACAATGGAAAAGAACACCGCCTGCGGCATCTTCGGAAGGATGTCACACGCCCCCTGCGACGGCGAGGCTATGCCCATGGCGTTCAGGCAGGAAGTCACAACGGGGGATGCTGTCATCCTCACCACCATAGACGGAACTCAGCCGAAGGAATACGATATACGCATAGAACACATCAACCTCTGTGACATGGAAAGCTCCAAAAGTATGGTGATACGCATAACGGATGAAGATCTGCTGCAGGAAACAGGAGGGATAGTCTGCGGCATGAGCGGCAGTCCCATCATACAAAATGGCAGACTTGTAGGCGCCGTGACACACGTTTTTCTCAACAATCCGGAAAGAGGATATGCGGTGTTCTGTGAGACGATGATGGAAAAGGCGGCAAGAGGATAAATCGGAATTTGACGAGCGAAAGCTCGTCAAATTCAATGAGGAATTAGGAATTAGGAATTAGGAATGAGGTATTATTGTGTTCGCTCCGCTCACGGATTTAAAAACGGCTACGCCGTAACGTTGCATGACATTGCGGCGTAGGTGCATTTTAAAAGGGGATCAGTAGCAAACGTAATGGTTTTGCGCAGCAAAATCGCATTCCCATTAGGGG